>NZ_JBVVUU010000043.1:0-18405 GCF_056032925.1 Aeribacillus sp. JST-2 | reverse complement strand
GTCAAATGATAATTTTGTACTTCCCAAAACCATTTACATCAAGCATTTAAACAAGATTTTGGACTGCGAAAGCTGAGTTATAAATTAATGCATAACCTGATTTATACTTTTCATTTTTTTAAGCTTTGAAAAGGGCAGTTTCATATTTAATCTATCATTTGGCCATATTGACGAATATACTACCATATACTTTTCCGGGCACCCTTTGATTAGATGAAAAAGACATCTCGACATTCCAAACATGTATTGAGCAGAGGGCTCCAAAAAAGAAAATCAATATATCTGGATCTGAAGCAGCGGTTTCACCACCTATAAAGAGGACATTCAACAAAATCCAGAATCAGCCATTGAAACATCATTCCGTTGACAAAAAGCGGTTTCTTCGGTTTAATTAATTTATCGTTTAGTTAACATTATCCTTCTAGAAGGAGTGGGAAAGACTTTTTAAAAAGCAGGATGTCAAGGGGAAAATCCTTGAATGAAAGAAAACAACAATATATTAAATTGCCGAAGCCTCCCCCTGTAACAACTAAACAAACGGCATTTGCTGATCGCCAAATATAAAAAAACATGGTAGAGATTTGTTATTAGGAAAATGAAAATAGAAAAACATTAATCTAACTATATACTAATTAGTAGCAGTTGATCTAAATGAGGTTGGATATCGTTTTGTCATGCGGGGTGATTGAGTGAAAAACAACGTTACGATGAAAGATATAGCAGAGAAATTGGGCGTCAGCAGTGTAACTGTTTCAAAGGCGCTCAATGACAAAGAAGGGGTCAGCGAAGAGCTTCGGGCAAAAATTAAATTGCTTGCAGAAGAAATGGGATACCGTTTTAACGCAGCAGCCAAATCAATGAAAGAAGGGTTAACGTACAATATCGGCGTTATAATTCCTGAGCGGTTTACCGGATTGTCCCAATCGTTTTACTTAAAAGTATACCAAGCGATCGCTAAATTTTTGGAAAACTATGGATACTATGGGATATTGTATATTTTAGATACAGAAGATGAGGAACAATTAAAACTTCCGAGAATTTACTATGAGCAAAAAGTAGATGGCTTAATCCTTCTTGGGCAAATCAGCAAAGATTATATAGAAAAAATCCAAAGCATTGAGATGCCCAAAATCTTTTTAGACTTTTATGATGAACATCTCGATATTGACACTGTGATTACAGACAATTTTTACGGCGCTTATGAAATCACCAATTATTTAATTCAAAACGGGCACAGAAAAATCGCCTACATCGGCAACATTTATTCCACAAGCAGCATTCAAGACCGATTTTTAGGCTATTACAAATCACTTTTGGAACATCGAATTAAATTGAATGAAAAGTTTATTATTAATGACCGGGATGAGCGGGGAAAATATATTGATATTGAACTGCCGGATGAACTGCCGACTGCTTTTGTTTGCAATTGCGATCAAGTCGCCCACAATTTGGTGACAAAATTGAACAAGCTTGGATATCGCGTTCCTGATGACTTCTCAGTCGTTGGATTTGATAACGACATTTATGCAACAATCACTGATCCGCCATTAACAACAGTAGAAGTGGATTTAGATGAAATGGCGAAAACCGCTGTCCAATTTATCATCGGGAAAATAAAAAACAACAACCGGAAATATGGAAGAGTGCAAATTAAAGGAAAAATTATTTACCGGGATTCCGTGAAAAACATTGAAACAAGGTGACGTTTTGGCCTTGTTTTTTTTCTTTACGAAAAGGAGAGCAAGAAAAAACAACAACAATTATGAGATTTTAAACCAACAACTGTTTGTTTCAATTTAGCGCCATTTCTTCATGCATCTCGCAAGCATTAAATGACCCTCATTGACCGATCTTCTTTGCTTGTATTTGGAATTAGTCAGAAACGTTTTATCCTATTAACCTATTGATGTATTTCCTGAAGATGACTGCTATCATAATGAAAAGCGGCGGCAATCATACATGAAAAGAGTTCACATATTGTTTATTTATGTTAAAATTGAAAGAAAAAATATTCACAGGAGTTTGAAAAATGAGGTATAGCATATTATTTCTTGATATTGACGGAACAATTTTGACGCCTGCTGACACGATCCAAGATTCTACCAAAAAAGCCGTCGCTGAAGTTCAAAAAAAAGGCCTTGAAGTATTTCTGGCAACAGGAAGGCCGATCCATGAAATTTCGCATATTGGAAAAGAACTGAACATTCAGTCTTTTATCGGCTACAATGGAGCTTATGCCATATATAATGGGCAGGAAATAATAAATGAACCAATGGATGCACAAATGGTTGCCGAGTTTGCCAAAACCGCTGAACAACATGGCCATGAAATTGTCATGTATACAAGAGAGCAAAACGTTCTTACATCATGTGATTCAATGGCTATGAAAAAGTTTGTCCAAAAGTTTCATCTGCAAAAAAATACTTTGTATAATGAATCGTTCAATCCTCATATTTTAGGAATGACGATTGTCAATCTAAAAGAAAGAGATATATCTCTATACGAAAAAAAAGGCCTTTTATACTTATCCCAAGTAAATGTCGAAGGACTAGAACACAGCTATGATGTGATAAGGGAAAACGTCAACAAAGGGAAAGCTGTCAAAAAAGTTTTAGAATTTTTAAATATTCCTCGTTCCGCCGCCATCGCTTTCGGGGATGCCATGAATGACAAAGAAATGCTCAGCACAGTCGGCGAAAGCTTTGCAATGGGAAATGCCCATCCTGATCTGCTTGCTTATGCAAAATACCAAACGACAGATGTGACAAATTCGGGAGTCTATAACGGGCTGAAAAAACTCGGGCTTGTTTAATAGGAAAAATGGCTGCCATACGCAGCAGCTGCTTTTTTTACAAAAAATATTTAAATAAAAATATTTGAATTCGAGATAATTTTCGGTTATGATGATAATAAAACAAAAGGAGGAATAATGTAACATGTCAAATTTCCAGTTAGACAAAGTGCACAGCTCAATAACTTTTCAAGTCAAACACTTAATGGTTTCTAAAGCAAAAGGAGAATTTAATCAATTTGATGTTGAAGTGGAAGGCGATGTCGATCAACTTGAATCCGCAAAAGTGAAAGTAACTGTTCAAGCTGCATCCGTTGACACAAAAAACGAAGACAGGGACAATCACCTTCGTTCAGGCGACTTTTTTGATGTAGAAAACTTTCCGGCCATCACTTTTGTCAGCGATTCAATCAAAAAAGTATCAGAGGATGAATATGAAGTAACAGGCCAATTGACCATTAAAGGTGTGACCAACAAAGAGACGTTTAAAGTGGAATTCAACGGCAAATCCAAAAACCCAATGGATGGCAGCATTGTGGCAGGATTTGATGTAGAAGGAAAAATCAATCGGGAAGATTATGGCTTGACTTGGAACGCTGCCCTTGAAACTGGAGGATTCCTGATCGGCAAAGATGTGAAATTACTTGGCAGCTTTGAATTTGTTGTCAGCTGATTTTCGTTTCTAATGAAACACCATTAGCCTAATGACATCAGGCTAATGGTGTTATTTTTTTTGGCCATTTTTTCTGTTTTCAAACAACTAAGGTTCATAATAACATTTACATTTCCTTCATTTTTTGTTATTATTCAAAGTATTTCAATAAAGAAGGAGGTTTCACAACGATCATGTCAAACCAATCTTTGCATCGCCATGAACCGCCTTTTCGAGCAGACCAAGTTGGCAGTCTGTTAAGAACAGATCGAATTAAAGAAGCTCGATTAAAAAAAGCTAATGGCGAGATAACAGCCGAACAATTAAGAGAAGTAGAAAATGAAGAAATCAACCGCATCGTTGAAAAACAAAAAGAGGTTGGTCTGAAAGCGGTGACAGATGGCGAATTCCGCAGAGCATGGTGGCACTTTGATTTCCTCGAAAATCTTGCAGGAGTTAAAGGATACGATACAGACTCCGGAATTCAATTTCATCAAACACAAACAAAATCTCACTCTATCAAAGTCGTGGACAAGCTTGATTTTCATGACCATCCAATGTTGGAAGATTACAAGTTTTTACACCGTGTTGCCAAAGATCATACAGCCAAAATGACGATACCAAGTCCGAGCATGCTCCATTTCCGGGGGACAATCGAAAAGGGTGTGTATGACGACCAAGACGAGTTTTTCCATGATCTTGCCCAAGCATATAAAAAAGCAATCAACGCTTTTTATGACGCCGGATGCCGTTATTTACAGCTCGATGATACCTCATGGGCATATCTTTGCTCAGAGGAACAAAAGGAGCAGATGCGCGCCCGAGGCTTGAATCCAGACGAGTTGGGGAGCTTGTATGCAAAAACAATAAATGAAGCGATTGCTGACCGTCCAAATGACATGAAAATTACGATGCATATATGCCGGGGAAATTTCCGTTCAACGTGGATCTCATCCGGAGGATATGAACCG
Organism: Aeribacillus sp. JST-2; assembly: GCF_056032925.1. Taxonomy (NCBI): domain Bacteria; kingdom Bacillati; phylum Bacillota; class Bacilli; order Caryophanales; family Bacillaceae; genus Aeribacillus; species Aeribacillus sp. JST-2. The sequence goes on along the minus strand of NZ_JBVVUU010000043.1, from coordinate 13,991 downwards.
GTGGCGGAAATATTGTTTCAAGGCGTAAATGTGGACGGATTCTTCTTAGAATATGACAGCGATCGCGCCGGCGGCTTTGAACCGCTTCGCTTCGTCAACCGTTCAAACTTATATATTGTCCTCGGATTAATCACATCTAAATTCGGGGAATTGGAAAATAAGGATGAGATTAAACGCCGTATTGATGAAGCATCCAAGTTTGTTGATATGAATCAATTATGTTTAAGTCCGCAGTGCGGCTTTGCTTCGACTGAAGAGGGCAACCTGCTGACAGAAGAAGAGCAATGGGCAAAACTCCGCCACGTTGTCGAAATCGCGGAAGAAGTGTGGAAATAGTATTTTTGCATGCGGCTGTCTCAATCAAGACAGCCGCATGTCTTTGTTCTCCATAATGTGGAATTACACCCACCACATATCTGCTGGCTTTTCTTTTATCAATACTTGCTTTAAATTATAAACTGCACGATGGAGGCCTTCTTCAATGGACATAATCGGATCTTCATGCTCAATGCTGACAACATAATCATAGCCGTATGTGCGGAGAGCGCTCATCATATCTGACCATTCCTGAAGGCTGTGCCCACAGCCGACCGAACGGAATGTCCACGCCCTCGTTTGCACGTTTCCGTATGGCTGCATATCTGTCAGACCGTACATATTGACATTTTCCTGATCAATATAGGTGTCCTTTGCATGGAAATGATGAATGGCATTTGCTTTGCCTAAAATTTTAATCGCCCCTACAGGATCGATGCCTTGCCACCATAAATGGCTTGGATCAAGATTTGCACCTACTGCCTCACATGTCTCTTCACGCAGTTTTAACAAAGTATAGGGCGTGTGCACTAAAAACCCTCCATGCAGTTCCAATCCGACCTTGACATTGTGATCTTGCGCAAATTTCCCCCACTCTTTCCAATAAGGGATCAGCTTTTCCTCCCACTGCCACTTCAAAACTTCCGAATATTCATTCGGCCACGGTGCAACCGGCCAGTTTGGATATTTCGCATTTTCATAATCCCCGCTGACACCGGAAAAACAGTTAACGACAGGAACCCCCATCATTTCTGCAAGCCGCACTGTTTTTACAAACGTTTCATGCGACTGTTCAGCGAATGATTTGTCAGGGGAAAGCGGATTCCCGTGGCAACTGAAGGCACTTATCGTTAAGCCTCTTGATTCCACTTCTTTTAAATAAGCTTTCTGTTTCTCCTTGTTTTCAAGCAGTTCGTCAAGATTGCAATGAGCGTTTCCCGGATAGTTTCCTGTGCCGATTTCAACTGCCTCCAGTCCAGCTTCTTTCACATAATCGAGCATATCCGTAAACGATTTCTGCGAGAAAAGAACGGTAAAAACCCCAAGCTTCATCATGAACACCTCTCAGCTAATTTGTACATCACTTTATACCGTGCAGTTTTCCAGCCCTCAACAACCCTCGCGAGTCAGGCCTCACCAGTTTTGGTTGGATTGATGGCAGAAAAAGGCAAGTCTTATCAATTTTTTAATATTTTTTATATTCTAACTACTTTTTTGCTGTCGGCCGCCTCAAATGCCGCTAAAATCACCAGGAGCGATTTCATGCCGTCGAGGCCTGTTACAGCCGGTTCTTCATCATTGACGATCGATGAAACGAAATGATCTATGACATGGGACTTAGATTGCCCACCCTCTTCATTTGATTGAATGGCGCCGAGCTTGTAATGGACAGCTTCACCATTTTTGTATTGCACAACTAACGAATATTCAGGATCGTCTTCAAGACGAATCATGCCTTTTTCGCCATAAATGATGGTAGAATTATCTTCTTTCCCGTTATAAGACCAGCTTGCCGCCAGCGTTCCGATGATGCCGCTTTCTGTTTTCAAGATGCAAACAGCGTTATCATCAACATCGGTCTGCTCTTTGGCCAGCGTTTCTACAAAGGCAGCCACTTCTGAAACTTCTTCACCTAGCAAATAGCGAATTAAATCGGCTTTATGAATTCCGAGATCCCCCATCGCTCCCATGACAGCTTCCCGTTTGCGGAAAAACCAGCTGTCTTTCCCGTCAGCACTCCAAGATTCCGGCCCCGGGTGTCCAAATGCTGTACGGAAACTGAAAATTTTTCCGATTTGCCCGCTTTCAATGATTTCTTTTGCTTTTCTATGGGAAGGGACAAATCTCTGGTTATGTGCGATCATCAGTTTCTTGCCGGAGAGCTTTGCAGCTTCGATCATGTCTTCTGCCTCTTGTTTTGTCGTCGCCATCGGCTTTTCGCAAAGAACATGCTTTCCTGCCTTTAAAGCCGCAATGGAAACAGGAGCGTGTAAATAATTTGGCGTGCAGACACTGACCGCAGCAATTTCTTGATCAGCCAACAGTTCTTCATAGTTTGTGTAGCATTTTGCATGATATTGTTTTGCTATTTCTTTTGCCCGATCCTCATTAATGTCACAAACAGCAGCAATGTTTACGTGCTCGTTTAATGCATATTCCGGTAAATGCCGATATTTCGCAATACTGCCGCAGCCAATAACTCCAACATTTAGTTTGTTCATGGAAAAATCCTCCTTTAATTTCATTGTCTGTTACAGGGATTTATTTGCTTGAATTGGTTCCAAAGGCTGATAATTTCCGTAAGTCGGCTTTGTCGTGTTGGCTTGTTTTGCCCATTTAACCGCATTGATGATGACCCGTTGGATCTGCGGGTTGTGATAGGTCGGATGTGTTTCATGACCGGGACGGAAATAAAAGATTTTCCCTTTTCCCCTTTTAAACGTACAACCGCTTCGGAACACTTCTCCACCTTCAAACCAGCTGACAAAAATCAATTCATCAGGAGTTGGGATGTCAAAATGTTCCCCATACATCTCTTCATGTTCCAACTCAAAGTATTCTCCAATTCCTTCTGCAATCGGATGAGTCGGATCGACCACCCAAATTCGCTCCTTTTCGTTTGCTTCCCGCCATTTCAAGTCACACGAAGTTCCCATTAGCTTCTTGAAAATTTTCGAAAAATGCCCCGAATGAAGAACAATCAACCCCATTCCATCCAGCACTTTTTGCCGAATGCGTTCTGCCACTTCATCCGCCACTTCGTGATGAGCCATATGGCCCCACCAAATCAAAACGTCTGTTGCATTTAACACATCCTCTGTCAATCCATGTTCGGGCTGATCAAGCGTAGCAGTCTGAACATCAAATCCTTCCTTTTCTAAAAAATCGCCAATCGTTTTATGAATACCGTGCGGATAAATTTTCCGAACCGCTTCATCCTTTTGTTCATGCCGAAATTCGTTCCAGACAGTTACTTTGACCATTGTTTCCTCTACTCCTTTTGTTGAATCAAGATTTTATTTTCTTTATCCCTTCATTCCAGTCAGTGTAATACCTTCAATAATTTGTTTTTGAGCAAACATATAGACGACCAGTACCGGAATGATCGAAATGGTTGAGCCGGCCATCATTAACGCCCAGTCCGTCACATAAAGGCCTTTAAAGTAATTCAGCAATAAAGGAACCGTAAATTTCTCCGGTGTGCTTAAATAAATGAGCGGATCCAAGAAATTGTTCCAAGTTCCCAGAAAAATGAAGATCCCAACGGCAGCCAATGCCGGGCGTATTAACGGCAGGATGACGCTCCAATAAATTCTTAAAGGGCTTGCGCCATCAATGATCGCCGCCTCTTCCAAGTCTTTTGGAATCCCCTTAATAAACTGCCTCAATAAGAAGACGGCAAAAGCATTGAACAATGCTCCAGGAACAATCAGTGCAAGATGGGTATCCAACCAACCGATTTTTTCCATAATCATATACAGCGGAATCATTGTCACTTGTTTTGGAATCATCATCGTCGACAAAAATAATATAAACAGAAACCCAGCGCCCGGAAATTTTATTTTCGCAAATGCATAAGCAGCCATGGAAGCCGTTAATAGTTGTACAACGACAACAATGACGGTTATATAAAAGCTATTCCAATAGGCTGTTCCAAACGGCATTGCCTGCAAGGAAGCCAGATAATTCGACCAAACAATTGGATTCGGCAGCCATTTGGGAGGAACCAAAAAAATTTGCGATACATCTTTTAATGAACTGCTGACCGTCCAAAAGAATGGAAACAGCATTATGACGGATCCGATCATTAAAAGAATATGGAGGAGGAGAGTTGACAATGAAAACTTCCTTTTGGTTGAAGCGTTGACAGCCGGATTGACCTCGTTCAATTGCGAACGTTCTTTAACCATAGCATTAGTCTTCATAATGCACCCACCTTTGCGAAAACTTAAATTGAATCAACGTAAACACAAGGATGATGGCAAACAAGATCATAGCGGCTGCTGCACTTTCCCCCATTTGAAAATCAATAAATGCCTGGTCGTATATGTGGTATACAAGCGTATAGCTTGCTTTGGCCGGTCCGCCATTTGTCATAACGAATGCTTGGTCAAATACTTGGAATGAGCTGATGATCGCCATTATTGTAATAAAGAAGGTCGTTGGCGATAATAAAGGCAATGTAATATGCCAAAACTTTTGCCATTTTGAAGCGCCGTCGATTTCAGCTGCCTCATAATAGCTTTGCGAAATCCCTTGAAGGCCCGCAAGGAAAATGACCATATTGTGGCCAAGGCCCCACCAAATACTTAACATCGCAATCGAAGGCATAACCCATTTTGTATTAGTAAGCCATTTAGGTCCTTCAATACCGATGTATGATAATAATTGATTTAAAATACCGAAATCCCCGTTTAAAATCCACATCCAGATGACGCCGATTGACACTGAACTGGTGACTACCGGCATGAAATAAATAAGTCTATAAATTTCCTTTCCTTTCACCTTGTTTAAAGCAAGCGCCAACAACAAGGAAATTAAAATACTTCCGGGAATCACAAGAATTGTATAGTAAACTGTATTAACAAGCGCCTTCCAAAAATCAGGGTTATGAAATTGAGAAGAAAAGTTGGCAAAGCCAATAAATGACTGTTCGCCAAATCCGTCCCATTTCATAAAACTTAAAACAAGCGCAAATAGTAGAGGAATTAGGGAAAAAGCAAGCAATCCCAATAATTGTGGGGCGATAAAAAAGTAACCCCATAAAGCATTGCGACTCCGCATAATGACCCCGCCTTCTCTTGGATTATGGCGGAAAGGGCTATATCCCTTTCCGCTAGACTGAAAGAAACTTTATCTAAAAGATGATTACTGACTGTTGCGGTAGTTTTCGGTCATCGTTTTTACTTTTTCAGTAACTGCTTTTATCGTTTCGTCTGCATTTTTCTTATTGAGGTACATTAAATCCATGATATCGTTCACTTCTTTGTCCATCCCCGGCACCACGGATTGTTTATCATCTACAAGCCCAATATTGCGGGCATCAATTAAATATTGGGCATGTTCAGGAATACCTGCATCCACCACAATATTTTCGATCCCATTTATAGAAGGAACGGCATTTCCGTTGCCTGACAAGCGGGCTTTTTGTCCTTCCTGAGATACATAGAAAGATAAAAACTTCATTGCTTCTTTCACATGTTTAGAATCTTTGTTGGCCGCTAAATAGGCAGTAGCCACTGCGGCAGGTTCCGTCTTATTTCCTGTATTGGTCGGCCAAGGGATATAGTCAAATTCAAGCGATTTATTTTCACTGAACATCGGCGTTAACCAACGGCCGGCAGCAACAAAGCCAACTTGGTTAGACATAAACATCGCATCTGGACCTTGGCCCTTTGGCAAAGAGCCAGCATAAATAAAGTTCTTTTGATCAATCATTTTATCCAAATAGCGGATAGCTTCTTGCGCTTTCTCGTTTTGATCTAAAATGATATTGCCGTTGTCATCATAAAGTTGGCCGCCATTCGTCCAAACCCAGGAAAAGAGATTGAACCAATTATTTTCTGCTACAAAACCGTATTTTCCTGCATCCCGCAGCTTTCCGGTGACTTCCGTAAACGTATCCCAGTTCCATTTGCCTTCGTCAAAGTATTCTTGAGGCGATTTGACTCCTGCTTCTTTAAGAACTTTTTTATTGTAGTACAGCAAAGCCGGATTGCAATCAACTGGCACCCCATAAATTTGTCCGTCTTTTCTTGCAGCTCCCCACAATCCCTCCGAAAACTCTTCAGGTTTTGAATAACTTTCGGAGCTGCTTAAAAATTCCGTTAAGTTAACAACACTGCCGTTCTTTATCAACTGAGATATCCACTCGCTGCCTACATAAAACACATCTGGCGCTTTCCCGCCTGAAAGCTGTGTTAAAATTTTCTGTTGATAACCATCACTAGGAATCGGAACAAGCTTTACTTGAATGTCTGCATGCTGTTGATTAAACGCATCAATTGCTTTTTGATAAACTTTTAGTTCCGTCGGGTTGCCCCATGCCGACATTGTTAATTGAATTTTTTTACCCCCAGAGCCGCCGCCATTTGTGCTTCCTCCTTGACTGCTTGAACAACCTGATACTCCCAATAACAACATAAGCACAATGGAGAAGAAGGAGAAAACGATTTTCACTTTGTGCTTCATGTCGATAACCCCCTTTTTGAAAGCGCTTTAAAACTTATAAATTTTCAATAAACCCTTAACTAAAAATCGATACCTGTATTGCTATTTATATTTTGGAAGCCAATCCCCGTGCGCTTCTATCAAATCGTCACATAGCGAGACGATGTCATCCAAAGACAATTCCGCCGATGTATGCGGATCTAAGAAGGCTGCCTGATAAATATACTCTTTCTTTCCGGTAATCGCAGCTTCAATCGTTAGCAATTGTGTATTAATATTTGTTCTGTTTAATGCGGCCAGCTGCTCCGGCAGCTCTCCTATATAGCAAGGAGTGACGCCGCTGCGGTCAACTAAACAAGGCACTTCCACACAGGCTTTTTCAGGCAGATTGCTGATCAGCCCGCCGGTGTTAAGGACATTTCCGCCGATCTTAAACGGTTTATCTGTTTCCATAGCTTCAATAATATAAGAACCATACTCATGTGTCCGTTGATGTGTAAGATTTTTGTTATGAACTAAATCATCACGCATTTTATTCCAATCTTCAATCTGGCGGACGCAGCGCCTTGGATACTCGTCAAGTGGAATATTAAATTTCTCAATTAGTTCCGGGTATCGGCTTTTGATAAAATAAGGGAGATACTCTGCATTATGTTCGGATGACTCCGTGACATAATAACCAAATTTGTCCATTATTTCAAATCGCACCATATCATTATGTTTTGTCTTTTGCTTTTCTTTTGCTCTTTTCTTAATTTCCGGATAGAGATCCTCTCCGTTGCGTGTGATTTCAAGCAGCCATGCCATATGATTGATGCCGGCTATTTTCCATTGGATATGATCAGTTTCCATATTGAGAGATTTAAGCAAATGTTCTGCACAAACTTGTACACTATGGCAAAGTCCAACGGTTTTAATTCCGCCATACTTAATCATGACATTTGTCAATACCGCCATTGGATTGGTATAATTTAAAAACCATGCGTCCGGACAAACCTCTTGCATATCACGAGCAAATTCCAACATCACCGGTATTGTCCGTAAACTGCGGAATATCCCCCCGATCCCGATTGTATCGCCAATTGTCTGCCTCAAACCGTACTTTTTCGGAATTTCAAAATCAGTAATTGTGCAAGGATCGTAACCGCCAACTTGAATGGCATTGATTACATATTTAGCTCCTCTTAAGGCTTCTTTTCTATTTGTATATGCTTTAATTTTTACATTGCTATTTAAATTCTTTTTTAAATTATTTAACATATTCTCGGAGTCTTTCAGTCTCTGATGATCAATGTCATACAATGCAAACTCTGATCCTTCTAAGCTTGGGACTAACATGCAATCTCCTAAAACATTTTTTGCAAAAACCGTGCTCCCAGCTCCCAAAAATGTAATCTTTACCACATTTCCCCCTCTTTTCTGTTAAGAAAATTCCGAATAAAGTTGTCTTTTTTACACCTGCTTTTCACCTGCTTAATTACATCACCTCCTTTAAATTTAATGTAATCGATTACAATTTTATTAAGACCTTGGGGATGAAGGTCTATTGGATATCAATCTATAACATTATTATGATGGGATATAGCTTTTTTGCTAAAATGTTTGCAAGTTGACCGAATAATCAGCTGATCATTCAATATAAATTGATTTCTTTCCAAGTTTTCCTTGTTGATAATTTTTAATAACAACTCCATGGCTTTTAAGCCAATTTCATACATCGGCTGTGAAATGGTTGTTAGTGCAGGTTCAAATATTGAAGCAAATTTTATATTGTCAAAGCCGATTACCGAAATATCATCAGGTACATGCAATCCTTTAGATTTTATTGCTTTTATGGCTCCGATCGCCATTTCATCACTTGATGCAAACACGGCTGTCGGCGGTTTATCAAACGCAAGAAATTTCAACATTAGATTATATCCGCTTTCAAATGTGAAGTCCCCTTCTTGTACTAAGTGCGGTTCAACCGGAAGATCATGCTGCGCCATCGCCTGTTTGTACCCTTTTAAGCGATCCCTGCTCAATATTACATCCATCGGTCCCGATAAAAAGCCAATTCTTTTATGACCCAAGCTGATCAAATATTCCGTAGCTTTTCTGGCGCCGCTTATATTATCAATGGAAACAGTCGGAATGCTTGATCCTTCTAAATATTCACATGCGAGAACTACCGGAAATTCACGGGAAATTTCCTCCAATAAATGTGGTTCAAGCCTCGCCGTCAACATAATCATTCCATCCGCTTTTTTCTGGCGCAATATATCTAAATAACCGCTCTCCCTTTTTTTATCATTACTTGTATCCCCAAGAAGAACCTCATAGCCGTTTTCGATTGCCACATGTTCGATTCCTCGCAAAATCTTTGAGAAAAAAGTGTTTGTTATATCCGGAACGACGACAAGAATGGTTTTTGTTTCAAGCCTTCTCAGCTGCCTTGCTAAACTATTCGGCTGATAATTCAGTTTTTTGATGGCCTCCAACACCTTTTCGGCCGTTTCTTTTTTTACATTGCCAGAATTGCTTAAAACTCTGGAAACAGTGGCCGTTGAAACATTGGCCATCTTTGCAACATCGCTGATCCTGACCATTTCATATCTCCATTTCCTAAAAATTGTTGCTTCAACCATTTCTTCATTATTAGGATTATAAGGAATATCCCTGTTCACCAACATTGTAAACGATTACAAATAAATTTGCAACATTTTTTCTTTTTTAAATATTTTAAAAAAGATCATTTCATAGCTCATACTCTGCCTTCTCCCCTAATATAAAATCAATTCCTTTAACTTCGCTTTTGAAAAATAATGTTTCTGTTCCATTTCACATGATCCTTTTTATCCCCTTCTTCAATGAAACCGTTGATTTATACATGCATTTTTTATTGTTTAAATGCATAATTAAACAAAATATAAGTCATCATCAAATAAGGCTCTATTTCGTGGTATTCCTTTTCCACTTGAAATTGATATTGAAAACGGGACAACGGCTTTGTGCCTATTGCCGCAATCCTGTCATCCTTTAATACTTCTGTTCGGGATTGAATACTTAAAGACCTAAAAATAAACGTTTCATCATAAATTTGCAAAATGCATTGTTCTTTAAGTTTTGCTGAATTTTTCAACGTGACATCCGTTTTGACTGTTCCGATCACTTGCCCGTTTTCAACAATATGCCACATTTGATTAAAAGGACTTATCTTTTTTTCAATGAATTTTGCCGTTCCGCGGTCGTGCAAGGTAAAGATCAAATTCAAATGCCACCCTGGAATCAAAAAAAGCTGATTCATCCATTGATGCCATTTGCGGCTATAAATACGGGAATATTCGCCAATTTTTTGATTGCCTTTAAAAAGAAGCTTTCTTCCTGTCGAAAATCTTTCCATCATATATGTATACAAAATATCATTTTGAGGTTGATGAGGCTTGAACTGTTCATCCCGTTTCTTTTGCCACTTTTCTATAAACCTAAAAATAAACGCGGCTAAGAGAAATAGTGAAACGATAAACAGCTGGTACCATTCAAACTTGCCTAAAATCAGAAAACGCAAACCAATGCCAATGATTCCAATGCAAAAAAACATGATCATTTGTAGCATGTTATCACCCCCGAACCCCTATACGTGCCAAACTGTAAAAAGTTTCATGACACCTTTTTGCAAAACACAAAAAAACCGGGCGCAAAAATGAACGCCCGATTTTTTGCACCGGAAAATATGCAGACTTTCAGTAATCATACGCTTCATAAAACATAATCGGTTTCCAAACGTTTAGAATATAATTATCCGAAAGCTAATAGTACACTTTCAAAAATCAAAGCCACCTTTGATTCACTAATCATTCAACGGTTGCGATGCCGATAAAAATTAAGCATTTTTGCAAATCATTCCAGTTAGACAGCAGCAGCTGCTAGCAGACATCCCCATTTCTTTTGCGAATCTGTTTGATTGAAAGGAGTTTTTTTGTAAAAAAAGCAAAAAGAGATGGGCTGTCCAACTCTTTTTGCTTCACACTAGTTAGGGGATCATTTCTGGATGATCATCTACTCATTGAAAAAACGAAAGATTTTCCTTTTTCGATTGTTCCAAATTTTTTAATTTATTAGATAGCTCTATAAACCAGCTTTTATCTTTTGTTTGCAAAGCCAGATCAATTAATGCTTTGATCTGCTCCTCGCTTTCATAAGAAGAGACGGGCAATTTTTTGACCCAATGATTTAATGTATCGACAGTTTTTCCAACAACTACTTCATTATCGCATGCCATGACTTTTACCTTAACAAGTCTTTGTGATGAATCTATCGTTTCAACATAACCGTAAATGAATTCTCCGCTTTTTGTTTTGCCTTTTACCCAATCTCCTACTTTCACTGGTGACTGATTGATTCCTTCCATTTTATACACCACCACTTGAAGTATTAAAGAGATCACTTTGGATTACTAGAAATCTATCGTTAACAGAAATTATTACACGATAAATGAGAGAACGCAAACAATTTAACTTTGAGAATTATATCTTTTTTTATACGAATCATTTACGAAAGAAATATTTAATTATTATTGTACCAAAAAACAACCTTTTTTTGCATTTGATTGAAATTTAACTTTTTGACGGATTGCTATTGCCTAAATAATATGATGATTTTGACAAAACTTTTCAGTAAAAGACATGTTTGACAACCCTGTGTGTGAAAAAATTTTTTCAATGAAATCAAAGCAGGGGAATTAAGAGAAGCAAATTGATCTTTTAAATACATGTTTTCCTTTTTATTGAAAATACTAGTTGAAAGATAATATTCTGAAAGGACGTTGGATGAATGGACGATTTATTGATTGCCCGTTCTTTGTTTGGAACAACAATGGCATTTCACATTATTTTTGCCACCATTGGCGTAGGACTGCCTCTCATGATTTTGGCTGCAGAGATCCTTTACCAAAAAACGAAAGACCGTGATTACGCTGTCATGGCAAAGCGATGGACGAAAGCTTTTGCGGTTATACTTGGAGTCGGCATCCCGACAGGAACCATTGCAGGCGTCCAACTTACGCTTCTTTGGCCCGGTTTCATGGAAGTTATTGGGCTCGTTATGCCCCTTCCTTTTCAAATTGAAATATATGCGTTTTTTATAGAGGCTCTGTTTATGTCGATTTATGTATATGCGGCAGAAAGAATTGCCCCATGGCTGAGAATTTTAAGTTTAGTGTTCGTTGGAATCGGCGCCTTATCATCAGCCATTTTAATTACAAATGTCCACGCATTTCAAGGAACACCGGCAGGATTCCGATATGAAAACGGCAAATTTTCTGACATCAATCCGTGGGAAGCTTTTTTTAATCCAAGTTTTTTTGTTACGGCAGGACATGTTGCCTTGTCTGCTTATATTGTCGGGGCTTTTGTTGTGGCATCCGTTGCTGCATTTAAAATACTGAAAAACAGAAGCGATTCAACAGTTTACCGTTTTCATCAAAAAGCGCTAATGATGAGTCTTGCTATCGGCGGGATTTTTTCCTTTTTGACGGCGTTGAACGGTCACGAAACTGCCCAATATTTGCATGAATATCAGCCTGAAAAATTGGCTGCTGCTGAAGGATTGTTTGAAACGCAATCTTATGCTCCTTTAACGATCGGCGGTTTTACGGATCGCGAATCACAATCAGTTAAATGGGGAATTGAAATTCCTTGGGCGTTAAGTTTCTTGGCAGGTAATCGTTTCGATACCGTTGTTGTCGGCTTAAATGATTTTCCTGAAGAATGGTGGCCGCCGTTATTTGTTCATACTTTATTCAATGCGATGGTAGGCATCGGCGTTTTACTTATACTCATTGCACTCATAGGCGTTGGATGGAAAAAAGTATGGAAAAAAGAGCGATTTCCTAAAACACTTCTATGGATTTTTGTTATATCCGGCCCTTTAGCAATTATTGGAATTGAATGCGGGTGGATATTTGCTTGCACCGGACGGCAACCATGGGTGATCTATCGGGTTTTGCCTACCGCTGAGGCTGCAACAACCGCTGCAAACTTAGGAATTTTGTTTGTTTTGTTTTTCAGTATTTATGTTATTTTGAGCATTGCTGTCGTTTTTGTTCTTTTATACTACTTTCGAAAACATCCCGTTCTTGATGACCTGAAACGAAACGGAACAATGATTTCCCATACAAAGTCATAGGAGGCTGAACAAATGACAAACGCTCTGATCGCCATAACGATTCTGTGGGGTTTTGTGTTTATCTATGCCGTTATGGCTTCGATGGATTTCGGGGCAGGATTTTGGTCTATGGTGTATATGAATCGAAAAAAAACTAGAGCGACCAATGTTGCCAACCGCTACTTATCTCCCACATGGGAAGTGACAAATACGTTTATCGTTGCTTTAGTGGTCGCAGTCTACAGTCTTTTTCCGAAAGCAACAAATACTCTTGGAACCATTTTGCTTGTTCCCGGAAGCATTATTTTGCTTCTGCTTGCTTTACGCAGCGCCTTTTTAGTTTTCTCCAATATTGCAACAGAATATAAAAAACCGTTGACTTATATTTCAGGAATTACAGGAATCATCATCCCCGGCCTGCTCATCAGTGTGCTGCCAATTACTCACGGCCAGATGGTTGATTACAAAAACGGAACGGCACAATTAAACTTTGCCATGTTCTTGACTAGTCCAAATGCATACGCATTTATCTGCTTTGCCATCATCAGCACCTTATTTTTATCTTCCCTGCTGTTAGCCGATTACTCCAAAGTATCTGATGAAAAAGAAGCGTATACCGTTTATCTTTTACAAGGAAAAATATTAGGACCTCTTTCATTATTGACGGCTTTTCTGATTATGCTGACGTTAAAAAGGGAAGCTGCCTGGTTATATGAGCGCATGATGGATGATCTCCTGCTTTTATTGCTTTCCACTTTATTGTTTTTTATTGGCTGGGCAAGCTTATTCTTTCCAACTTCCAAAAAAGGGGAAAAAGGCATGCCAAGAATAGCTGTCATTGCCGTTACAGCCCAATACTTACTAGCCAGCTATGTGTACGGAAAAGCGCACTTGCCTTACATTGTTTATCCTAATGTGACGATTCAGTCCGCTTTTACTGATCCCATTACTTTTCGAGCCGTATTTTTCACTTATGTGGTTGGGTTTGCCATCCTTTTTCCAGGCTTTCTTTATTTCTGGAGTTTGTTTATGAATGATAAACGTTATTTGCGGCAACAATGAACAACATATCGATTGGCTACGATCTAGATTGTCTTAAAATGCGGGAAGAAAGCATTTTTCCACCCATTATTTTTCTTGTGCTGCTTCTCAAACGATCCCGTTTGATATAACCCCTCGGCGGGAAAGATTTGGCAAAAAATGTTTAGTTGCCTCCTTTGAAAATTTTCTGAACACCAAAAAGCGACAAGCTTAATCTGAATACACAAAAAGGGCGGTTCCTTATGAACTGCCCCCTGTCAAGTAGACAGTAGAAATAATAAAAATATACCTAAGCGGCTTTAGCTCTATATTCCATGGGG
>NZ_JBVVUU010000042.1:0-18897 GCF_056032925.1 Aeribacillus sp. JST-2 | reverse complement strand
CTTCCTTCACTTCTACTATAAAAAAATAGTAGCACAAACCTTGGCCTAGGTCTGTACTACTAATGTTAGTATGTTTTTGCTGCTGAATTGGCGATACCACATTCCGCCATCCTGCCTAACCAAAAAAGAGTGCAAAAGAACATTGTTTTTTCCATTATTACTTGAGAAAGCGTCTTAACCTAAACTAAAAATAAATCTGTTTGAGATCCATTGGCCGTACAATACCTTGCTTCTTTCGTCCGTAATGAATTTTGCATAAGATTTTTTTCAAAAAACATACTAAGAGCGATGATTACGAAACAGGAGGAAACGGAAATGCCGCAATCGTTTGAAAGAAGCACAGGTTTTGCTGAAGAAGCTTTAGCCGAATATAAAGAAGGAATCGGGACATTTACGGAAAAAATGCCGGAACTGGCTGAACCGTATCATCTATTTACAGAGGCTTGCTTTAAGGAAGGAACACTATCTACAAAAATCAAACATTTGATGGCTTTATCCATCAGCATCGTTTTGCAAGATGAATATTGCATTATTTATCATGTTGAAAGAAGTTTAAATTCTGGCGCCATTGAGGAAGAATTGTTCGAAGCGGCAGGCGTCGCAGCTGCTTTCGGAGGCGGCGCTGCCATGAGCCAAGCCGTGACATTGCTTCAAGATGCAATCCATGAATTTAGACAGTAGACATATAATGCGAATTTTTAAGGATATCAAAGCAATTTTTATCATTCATCTGACAATCCTCTCCCAACCGCGATTGCCGGGGTTCATTAGCTGTCATCCTGGATGGTGCTATTTGCATGATTCAATGAATGGCTGTTAACATAAAACATATAAAAATTGAGGAAAGGATTGGATGACGATTTATTTAACAGATGAAATGATACACTTGAAATTTACGGCTGAAATGGATAAATCATTTCACCAAGCCCACGGTATCGGATACAACGAGTATTGCCGAAAACATAAAAAACGGATGGAGGTTGAAAAGAATCGGGAAAAAGATTATCAAAAAACGCAAATTTTCCTTGCAAAATTAAAAGGGAGAGCATTTTGGTAAAAAGAGGCCGGTCGTTGCAAGACCGGCTTTTTCTTCTTCATCGTACATACATGGGGTCTCCTTGAATGATAATAAGACGTATGAATGTTAAAAAAAATTTGATATGATGGATATTGTTGCAGGAACATCAAAAGGTTGTTTTTAAATTTAATTTGTTATAAAATTAGAATGAGAATAAAATGAGAATGAGATGAAATGTGGATCATAGATTAATGGAGGTATAGTATATGGCAGGTTCTACATTAACGATTAAAGACTTACATGTTTCCGTTGAAGGAAAAGAAATTTTAAAAGGTGTTAACCTTGAAGTAAAAGGCGGAGAAATCCATGCGATCATGGGTCCGAATGGTACAGGAAAATCTACGCTTTCCTCAGCGATTATGGGACATCCGAAATATGAAGTAACTCAAGGTTCCATCACCCTTGATGGACAAGATGTTCTGGAAATGGAAGTGGATGAACGCGCACGTGCTGGTTTGTTCCTTGCAATGCAATATCCAAGCGAGATCAGCGGTGTGACAAATGCTGATTTCTTGCGTTCTGCTATTAATGCCCGCCGCGGTGAAGGAAATGAAATTTCTTTAATGAAATTCATCCGCCAAATGGATGAAAAAATGGAATTTCTTGAAATGGATCAAGGAATGGCTCAACGTTATTTAAATGAAGGATTTTCCGGCGGTGAGAAAAAACGGAACGAAATTCTTCAACTAATGATGCTCGAACCAAAAATTGCGATTTTAGACGAAATCGATTCAGGTTTGGATATTGATGCATTGAAAGTAGTATCCAAAGGCATCAATAAAATGCGCAGCCCTGAGTTTGGCTGTTTGATTATCACTCACTATCAACGGTTGTTGAACTACATTACGCCGGATTACGTTCATGTTATGATGCAGGGCAAAATTGTGAAATCCGGAGGTGCAGAATTAGCTCAACGTCTTGAAGCGGAAGGATACGATTGGATTAAAAAAGAATTGGGAATTGAAGATGAAACAGTAGGGCAAGAAGCGTAAGCGTTAGGAGGATCGACATGACTGTGGAGACAAAATTACCTTTTAATCAGAAATATGTTGAAGAATACTCCAAACAGTTAGGAGAACCGGACTGGCTGAAAGATCTTCGCTTGCACGCTCTTGCGAAAGCTGAAGAACTGCCATTGCCAAAGCCGGATAAAACAAAAATCGATAACTGGAATTTTACACAATTCGCCAACCATACAGTTGTCAATCATTCTCTTTCTTCTCTTGAAGAATTGCCGCAAGAAGTGAAAACGCTGATTGATTTATCGGAAGAGCAAAAAAATTTATATGTACAGCGCGATAACACTCCGGCATTTCTTTCACTGTCGAAAGAGCTGATGGAAAAAGGAGTAATTTTTACTGATATTTTTACAGCGGCAAAAGAACATAGCGATTTGCTGCAAAAATATTTGATGAAAGACGGTGTCAAAATCGATGAGCACCGGTTAACTGCATTGCATGCAGCTTATTTGAACGGAGGCGTGTTTTTATACATTCCGAAAAACGTTGTAGTGGAAAAACCGATTCAGGCGGTTTTTGTCCACGAAAATCCGAATTTGAACTTGTTTAACCATGTCCTTGTTGTCGCAGATGACAATAGTTCTGTCACATATGTTGAAAACTACATTTCGACAACGACAACAGAAGGCGGCATATTTAATTTAATTACAGAAGTAATCGCCAATACAAATGCTGAAGTATCTTATGGCGCTGTTGACAACTTGTCGGAAAATATTACAACGTATGTAAACCGCCGCGGCGTAGCAGGACGGGACGCAAAAATTTTATGGGCGCTTGGTTTGATGAACGACGGTAATACCATTTCCGAAAATACAACAAATCTTATCGGAGATGGAGCGCTTGGCGACACGAAAACTGTTGTTGTCGCCCGCGGCAGCCAAATTCAAAACTTTACAACGAAAGTGGTTCATTTTGGCAAACATACAGAAGGATATATACTGCAGCACGGCGTTATGAAAGACAGTGCTACATCAGTCTTTAACGGCATCGGCAAAATTGAACATGGTGCATCAAAATCTGATGCCGAGCAAGAGTCGCGTGTGTTAATGTTGAGTGAGAAAGCTCGTGGAGACGCCAACCCTATTTTATTAATTGATGAAGATGATGTAATGGCAGGACACGCTGCTTCCGTTGGCCGTGTTGATCCCATTCAGCTTTACTATTTGATGAGCAGAGGCATTTCCAGAACGGAAGCCGAACGTTTAATTATTCGCGGCTTCTTGGATCCAGTTGTTAAGCAAATGCCGATTGAAGGGGTTAAAAATCAATTATCTGAGGTTATCGAAAGGAAAGTTCGCTAATGGATGTAAAGGAAATCCGTAAACAGTTCCCAATCCTCAGCCAAAAAGTCAATGGACGTGATTTAGTTTATTTAGACAATGCGGCAACGTCGCAAAAACCGCATGCGGTCATAGATGCCGTGGCAAACTATTACCGCGAGTACAATTCAAATGTACATCGCGGTGTCCATACACTTGGGACAAAAGCTACAGATGCCTATGAAGGAGCCCGCGAGAGAGTGCGGAAATTCATCAATGCAAAATCGACGCAAGAAATCATTTTCACACGCGGAACGACAAACGGTTTGAACATGGTAGCCCAAAGCTACGGACGGACAAATCTAAGCGAAGGTGATGAAATTGTCATCACCTACATGGAGCATCACGCTAATTTGATTCCGTGGCAGCAAGTCGCAAAAGAAACTGGCGCTCAATTGAAATATATACCGCTGCAGGAAGATGGAACGGTTTTGTTGGAAGATGTTGAAAAAAACGTGACCAGTCATACAAAGATTGTTTCGATTGCCCTTGTATCCAATGTGCTGGGAACGATTAATCCAGTGAAGGAAATCGCTGAAATTGCACATAAAAATGGGGCTGTTTTAGTCGTTGATGCTGCCCAAGGAGCCCCGCATATGAAAATCGATGTTCAAGACTTAAATTGTGATTTCCTTGCCTTTTCCGGCCATAAAATGTGCGCCCCGACAGGAATTGGAGTTTTGTACGGAAAGAAAAACCTTCTTGAGGACATGGAGCCTGTCGAAACCGGCGGTGAAATGATTGATTTTGTCGGCTTATATGAATCGACGTGGAAAGAGCTCCCTTGGAAATTTGAAGCCGGAACGCCGATTATTGCCGGGGCAATTGGATTAGCGGCAGCAATCGACTTTTTGGAAGAGATAGGACTTGACGAGATTTTTCAACATGAGCATAAATTGGCTCAGTATGCATTGGAACAATGCGCTTCCATTGAAGGAATGACCATTTACGGACCGAAGGAGCGCGCGGGATTGATTACGTTCAACCTTGAAAATATTCATCCGCACGATGTTGCGACGGTATTGGATGCTGAAGGGGTTGCCATTCGCGCTGGACACCACTGCGCTCAGCCATTGATGAAATACTTGAATGTTACTGCTACTGCACGGGCAAGTTTTTACTTGTATAATACTGAAGAAGAGATTGATCAATTCATTCGTGCAATCCATAAAACAAAGGAGTATTTTGCTGATGTCATTTCATAATCTTGACACATTGTATCGTCAAGTCATCATGGATCATTACAAGAATCCGAGAAATAAAGGTGTGCTTGAAAACAGTGTCACAGTGGATTTGAACAATCCGACTTGTGGTGATCGGATTCATTTAACAATGAAGATTGAGGATGGAAAAGTGATTGATGCAAAATTTGAAGGCGAAGGCTGCTCGATATCGATGTCTTCCGCTTCGATGATGACGGAAGCAATTAAAGGCCAGACAGTTGAAAAGGCATTGAAGCTTTCCAAAATTTTTTCCAACATGATGCAGGGAAAAGAGTACGATGATAAAGAGATCGACTTAGGGGATATTGAAGCATTGCAGGGCGTCTCCAAATTTCCTGCCCGCATTAAATGTGCCACTTTGGCTTGGAAAGCAATGGAAAAAGGTGTTCAGTCTAAGGAAAATTAATCTATCAAAAGATTGGAGTGAAAAGAATGGCAAAAAAAATGCCTGAGATTGGCGATTACAAATACGGCTTTGTCGATAAAGACGTGTCTGTCTATCGGGCAGAACGTGGATTGACAAGGGAGATTGTGGAAAAAATCTCGAAAATGAAAAATGAGCCTGAATGGATGCTGAAATTCCGCCTGAAGGCTTTAGAACATTTTTACAATATTCCAATGCCTCAATGGGGCGGAGATTTATCTGCTTTAAATTTTGATGAGATTACTTACTATGTAAAACCTTCCGAGCATTCAGGACGTTCTTGGGATGAAGTTCCGGAAGAAATTAAAAGAACATTTGATAAACTTGGCATTCCGGAAGCTGAACAAAAATATTTGGCGGGTGTTTCCGCTCAGTACGAATCAGAAGTTGTTTATCACAACATGAAAGAAGATCTCGAAAAAATGGGGATCATCTTTAAAGATACTGACAGTGCGTTAAAAGAAAACGAAGACATTTTCCGCAAATATTGGGCAACAGTTGTCCCTCCGACTGATAACAAATTTGCGGCATTGAATTCAGCTGTTTGGTCCGGCGGTTCATTTATCTATGTTCCGCCTGGCGTAAAAGTAGATACACCTTTGCAAGCTTATTTCCGCATTAACTCTGAAAACATGGGACAATTTGAACGGACGTTAATCATTGTCGATGAAGGCGCCCACGTTCATTATGTTGAAGGATGTACAGCGCCTGTCTATACGACGAATTCGCTTCACAGCGCCGTTGTTGAAATCATTGTGAAAAAAGGCGCTTATTGCCGCTATACGACGATCCAAAACTGGGCAAATAACGTATATAACTTGGTGACTAAACGGGCCGTATGTGAAGAGAATGCGACAATGGAATGGATTGACGGAAATATCGGCTCCAAACTTACCATGAAGTACCCTGCCGTTATTTTAAAAGGGGAAGGCGCCCGCGGCATGACGCTTTCGATTGCGCTTGCCGGCAAAGGCCAACATCAAGATGCAGGAGCGAAAATGCTTCATTTAGCGCCGAATACTTCGTCTACGATCGTTTCTAAATCCATTTCCAAACAAGGCGGGAAAGTAACGTATCGGGGAATTGTCCATTTTGGCCGGAAAGCGGACGGCGCCCGCGCCAACATTGAATGCGATACATTAATCATGGATAACCAATCAACATCCGACACGATTCCATACAATGAAATTTTAAATGACAACATTTCATTGGAGCATGAAGCAAAAGTGTCGAAAGTATCAGAAGAACAGCTGTTTTATCTCATGAGCCGCGGCATTTCTGAAGAAGAAGCAACCGAAATGATCGTTATGGGCTTCATTGAACCATTCACAAAAGAACTGCCGATGGAATATGCTGTGGAAATGAACCGTCTCATTAAATTTGAAATGGAAGGCAGTATTGGATAACGTTGATATATCAACGTTGCAGCTATAAAAAATAGAGGAACACCTACAAAAATTTTATATTTTTATTTTTGCATACCGCTGATACAATTCCAGTGCATCATCTTCAATCTTTTTCGTGATGTGCAGATATGTGTCAGCGGTTGTTTTTATGCCACGCATGTCCAAGACAGTTAGAAACATCTTTAAGATTCGCTTTGGCTTCTTAAAAAATGGACGACAGCACGGGTAACAATGTTTACTTTTAACGAAAAACACACGAGTCATATTTTTGAGATGCTTAAGGACATTATTTGCCCGATACTCATCGAAACGTTAACGAACGAAACGAATCAAATTATGGAACAAATAGCAGATATTGTTTTCCTTCCACGACTAGACGATAGCGAAGTACAAAAACGATTCAATATGCCAAACGAAATCGGGATGAAACCATTTCTCAACTACATGCATTTGATATAGCGCAAACAAAAGCTCTGTCTCCTAAAACAGAACAAATAAACTATATGAATTTATGGATAAAGGATGTCGAAGGCTTATTCCGTGATGGTCTTACAGATGTTCATTTACATTCTGAACGGTGGTCTGCCAAAACGTTGAACAACTGCAAAAAGAACAAAAAGTGTTAAGAAAAGAATATCGTCCGTATGATACAGAATAAAACCTTTTCAAGTCAAGGGGTTTTTCTTTTTTAAACATTAAAGTCAAGAATTACTTTAGTTTTAGAGATCTATGGAAACTAAGAACCACAAGATTTAGTCATCCATTTTACTCTGCGAAAGTTGAGACATAATTAAAAGGAGGTATAAAATTATTATTTTGGGATTAATTTTCTAACTCATGAATCCAAAGATGATATTTTCTGCGGTATTTTTGCTTATTGCAGCTTATCGTACTAAGTTCTACACTTCAAGTTTCGAAAAACCCTTATCTGGACTACCAATTTATTTTTTAGGATCTATAAAATAATCAAGAAGTGCTGAAGTAACGATGAGTGTGTTTGCAAAAAGGCTCAAAAATGGTCGTAGCTGGGTGGAAAATGGCTTAAGTGCCATGTTCATCGGATTGATTGCCTATTTGGATCACTTGGCTATAAAACCTGTTGGACGAAAACAAGGAAGTAAAGAATCGTCCGAACCATTATGTTGAAAAGGTGACAAGCACAGTGGGAGAAGCCGCAAGAGACAATTTCCTATACCTTAAAAGGCAAGGCAAATACACCAATATACAAAGCCTTAAAAGCACTGACTGGTTGAAAAAAGAAGATTTTTTTACCAAGAGAGTACCTTGAAAAAGTGAATTCGCTTTTAAAAAAGTTGCCTACAAATACTTGACTCAAACTTTCTTTATGGACAGTTTGACATTTTGGCTAATTCCTCTGTGCTTTTTGTTTATGTTATGCCGAAAGAGCTATCAAAAGCATGGCTGAGATGGCCGTTTTCGTCTGTCAGCAATCTGCCGTTTCAACAATCCGTATTATTCTTCTATCTGCCTTTGATGGATCGTTTGGAAATGATTCACGCTCTTTTTAATTAAATAGAATAATCCTTTAATAATAAACTTAGTTTCTTTTCAGCATTTCTCAGGTGGATGAAGCTGTGGATTTTTGCCAACTCCGGTTCTTCTTTTTCAATTGCAATTAGGATATTTTCATGTTCTGAAAAAACGGCTTTTCTTTTTCTTTCTAATTTGAGATTAGGCCGTAGAGTTACGTCTAACACTCTTTCGTAGGTAGATCTCAAATTATCGAGTACTTGAATCATAAAAGGGTTGTGAGAAGCAACGATAATAGAACGGTGAAACTCAATATCTGCTTCCATGGCGCTTTTTCCTTTTTCCACTGATTCCGATTTCAGTTTTTCTAAAAAATATTTCATCTGTTCGAGCTCCTCAGATGTTCTTCTCAATGCAGCCAAACTAGCTGCTTCAGGCTCAAGCACTTTTCTTATTTCAAATAAATGTTTTATGCTGGCAACATCATCGCTTTCTACCTTTATTCTCTGCAAGTAGACGCCGCTAGGAAATTCTTCAACATAATTTCCCCCTCCTTGACGGGAATGAACAAGACCAGCCGCCTTCAGCATGCTTAAAGCTTCCCGAATCGGGGATCTGCTGACGCCAAATTGTTGTGCTAATTCATTCTCCGTCGGCAGTCTGGAGCCGGGAGGATATGTTCCATTCTCAATCATCTCCATCAATGCATTGGAAATGGATTGGGATACTTTTTCTTTCTTGGACATCGAATCACTCCTGAAAAAAATTTGTATGTCAAATAGTAAACGATTTTTTGTTTTTGTATAACAAATTAAAAGGTGGAATTTATTATTTTGGGAAAATTTAGTATAGACAAACTTTTATTTAATACTTATAATAAACAAAAAAAGCATTTAATTCAATAAAAAATGTTGGAATTTGTATTACAAATTTGTAATATGAATTTTAACATGAATTAAATGTAAACGCTTAAATTATACAAAGAGGAAAGGGAGGAATGACAATGAGCAAGATGGAAACGTCGGTGGAAAAAAGAACAATTCGAAAAGTAACAAGGAGGATTATTCCATTTGTATTTATCCTTTATATTATTTCGTATTTGGATCGAGCTAACATCGGATATGCCGCTTTGGAGATGAATGAAGCCCTTGGTCTGACGAGCCAGGTTTTCGGTTTGGCAACGGGTATATTTTTTATCGGCTATTTTCTTTTTGAAGTACCAAGTAATATTTTGATGGAGAAGTTTGGCGCCCGTGTCTGGATAGCGCGAATCCTCATTACATGGGGAATTATATCGATGGCAACTGGGTTTGCACAGGAAGCAAGTCATCTTTATATTATTAGATTTTTGCTCGGTGTTGCAGAAGCTGGCTTTTTCCCGGGAATTGTTTTGTACTTAACATATTGGTTTAGGGCAAAAGATCACGCAAAAACTATTGCCATGTTAATGAGTGCGATTCCCGTATCTTATATTATTGGGGCTCCACTTTCGACATGGATTATGGACAACATTCACTGGTTCAATATTGAAGGCTGGCGTTGGATGTTTTTGTTAGAAGGTGCTCCGGCTCTGATTTTTGGGATAGTGACCCTATTTTATTTAGCAGATAAACCAGAGGATGCAAAATGGCTCACAGATGAAGAAAAGAATTGGTTGACTGCTGAATTGGAAAAGGAAAGAGTAAAAGAAGCAGATGACAAAAAGGGGGTTGCAAAGCATAGCGGACATATAGAAGCTCTCCGTGATGCAAAAGTATGGTACTTTGCCGTTATTTATTTTGTCTATATTGCCGGTACACTAGGAGTCAGTTACTGGATGCCGCAAATCATTGACGGAATGTCAGACTCCTTATCCAATACACAAATTGGCTTAATTGCTACCATCCCTTATATTGTTGCTACTGTTGCCATGAACTGGTGGTCAGCTCGATCTGACCGCAAAGGAGAAAGATGGCTTCATGCTGCCCTGCCGCTCTTGTTAGGGGCAATAACTTTGATAGGCGCTGGAGTAACACTCCAACCTGTATTGGGCATGTTATTCATCACTTTATCACTTACAGGCATGTATTGTTATAAGGGTCCTTTTTGGGCGCTGCCTACAACAATGCTTAACCCGGCAAAAGCAGCTGTTGGGATAGCTGTGGTAAATTCCATTGGCAATCTTGGCGGTTTTATCGGCCCATATGCAGTAGGGGCATTGAAAGATTGGACTGGAGGAACAAGCGCCGGGTTGTATTTCTTAAGCGGCCTGCTTGTATTGGCTTTCTTTATGTTGCTCGTCAAACGGGAAAAACCTAGAGCTGACATCCAAAAACAAGCTGTATAAGTGATTGTCTGGCAATGCCCGAAGTTTGTTTAAGTCTGGGGAAAAGGACAAGGGAGAAGATTCCTTGTCCTGCCCGTATAGTAGCAATTTGAAAAGTGGACAGCGAAATCTCTGCAGACGTTTCCCCTTTTTAGAATGGACTCCAGTCAGCGAGCAAAACAATAAACCATCTGCTATGAGGTGCGCAACAAAGGGCTGTATCAAAAAAACGCACTTTCCACTAAAAGAAAGTGAGTAAATTGGCAATAGTTTGGCACACAAAAAAAGTGGAGAAACACTCCAAAAGCATAGCCCTAAATTGTTAAACGAGTGCAGAACATGATATCATTAGCAAACGCCAGCGGGGAGCCGATGAAGTCAGCCTACAGTTTTGCAGAATTGGAGAAAACACTAGAAAATGCTGGCATGCTAATTTATGAGCAACTAACATCTGAGGAATCGAAATGAAGTATTTCCAAAATCGAGATGATGTGCTGCATGCTTTTGAACATAAAACTATACTTTGGCAGTGGTGCAATAAAAAGCGGAGGATTTTTATCAACCGCTTTTTTTCATCGCTTATTTCATTAGCGGAGAGCTTCGGTTAACACCGCTTTTGGTTCGGCATTTTCAGAAATTTACTTGTTTGTCCCGTTGTGCGGCTTATTTCTGAAAAGGGAATTTACTTTTCTTTCTCCTTTTTTCTGTCGGGACGGATCGCTATTTCTTTTGAAAACTCCGGCTGGAATCGGTTTGCATCGATTGTAAATTCCCTGTTTTCCTGTTTGTTCGTTTTAGCTAGTATATTTTCTTCCATAAAAACATGGAAAAAAGCTTCACAAAATGAAATAAATGTTGCAGCGAAAACAGAGGCCATAAGAACGTAAAAATTAGCCCCGACCAAATTGAAACAAAGAAACGAAATTGTTGCCGTAAAAAGGACAAAGTCAGCTATTGTGGCAATAGCATTTCCGGAGGCAGGCAGTATAAACAAGTCACCGATCATATATGAGACACCGGTGACCAGAACTGTAATGAAAAATATTTTGCCAATATTTAATGCACTAAAAATCGGCAATATAGAAAAAAGAACAATGGAGGCCAGTCCTAGTTTTATTGAGACAGCAATAAAATGTTTCATCCCTTAAACATCCTTTCTGCAGAAAACCTTTCATGTTTATTATTTACATGTTTCAGTGAAAATATTTGATCGGAAAACATTATTGCGAAAGTTTTGTAAGAAATTCTTTTGCAGAGAGAATGGTGCTTTAGCTTAGAGCTGAACACTTTTTTAGAATATTTTTCTGTTAGCAGAAGAGCAAAAATGTGTCTATTATCTTTAGGAAGGCGTTCATCTTTATGAAAGGCATCGCAAAATGTCATTCTATCTTTACAACGGAGAACCAATAAATTCCTAAAAATTTATTTTTAGATAATAAAGGAATATTTTTTTATATATTAAAAATTTGATTTTTCTGGAATAAAGGAAATTGAAGAAAATCATTTGTTTGGTCTTTTTATTATTTTCGGTGCTATGGGAGGAGACCGCGTTATTTCCATTGCCATTAGTATTATCGGAAGATTGCACTTGAGGTGCGGTTGTTGGTCAGAATGTGGCTGAATCCAGCAAAAGAGCGCTGCTTTGAAATTCTCAGAGGAGGAGATGCTGAAGCAAAAAAATTAAAAAAATAGACAAAGCGGAAGCAGAGAAATGTATGGAATTGCCAATTTCCTATGGCAAAGAGGAAATCGCAATAGGAAAGGAAAAGGCGCTGAAGCAGAATGGATAAAGGAAGGAGGAGCCATTGAATGCATTATGAAAGGGACCTATATTGAATAAGAAGGAAATGGAAAACATCATGAAAAACATATAAAAAACTACTTTTATGCGATTTTCCTGCAAAACGGTGTGTTTCCCTTTCGAATCATCTTCCAACTATTTTCACATTATGATAAAACAGCGGCCAGGGGGATTCATTGAATGCCCCGCAACCCATTAAGTCTCTTTTTCCCTGGCCTGCTTTCCTGAAAAACACTTATTCGTCCTATCATTATTTTATAATTTTCTTAGCATAGATATAATGAACAAAGTGTTTAACTTTCGTTTCCTCCAATATATAAAACAGCATTGTTTAGTATGCCTAACCGCCTAAATTACAAAGAGGACAACAAAATATATGACCATTGTAATCAATCCGATTGGAACTCCAAATTGGGCCCATTCTTTACTTGTAATGCTAAGTTTGTTTGCTGAAATAATATTCGGAATATTTCCCGGAATCAGCATTCCACCGCTTATAAGAAGACCAAGCAAAATGGCTTGAATCATATCAGGAGTCATGGATGGACTTATTTCAGCAGAAGCAAGTGTCGCATTATCCAAAACAGCCGAAATCATATTAATCCAATACAAAAGCATTGGATTGAGGCCGAGAATGTATTCATTAATGAGGGGCTCAAATCCATGACCAAGAAATGTTAAGCCCATAACAAATAAATAGATTTTGACGGATCGAATCAGAATTTCCTTATAGCTTTCAGAAGTATTTGCTGCTGCCAAACTATCGGCATCTTCATGAGGCTGAACCAAAAACATTGTGAGCAATCCAAAAATAATAACAGCCGGGATGACTTCTGGACCGATTAAATTCAGCAAATAGAAGGCATCTTCATTCAGTTTGCTGATCGTAATGGTTGAAAGCGGCTCGCCAATAGGAGTTAACGCAGCTCCAAGGCCAATTGAGAAACAAGCTAAAACGGTAAAGCGAATTTCTGACTTGCGGTCGAGCGGCAGAACGTTAACAATGATCACAAGCACGATGGCGGCAATAATCGCCGTGATAATACTTGAGGCCAGCCCGAGAATGATGACAGTTAAGGCTAGGAAAATCCGCAGCGACAATATTCTGCTCATGGCTAGGATTGATTTTTCCAGCGGACCTTGTGCCCATTTACAGACTAACCCGGCAATCAAAACTGCCAATGTAATTTGAATCGGGTCAACCAAAGCTTTTTCGATTAAATGGAGATTCATCATACCGCTAATCAAAGCAGCTGCTACCCCCATTATAAATAAAAAAACCTCCAGATTCTGTTCTACCTTTTTTACAAGAAAAGGTAAAAACAAAACGAGAATTAAAATAATGACTAATCCGATCATTTTATCAAATTCCCCTTTTTTTCACTTTTCTGACATTGTATCAAATGTTGAGCTTGCAAATACCATTAAACAGACAAAAAATTAACTTCATTATAATTTAATTATAAAAAACATCAACTCAAAAACAACTAAAATTTTGAATTCATAATCATCGTCAAACGGCCGGATCATCAAATGCCATTCATACCAGCTGTTTAACGATCGGGTCAAAAAAAGGAACCTTCTAAAACGAAAGTTCCAATGATGAATAACTCGCCAAAACGGAAATGATCTTTTCTATCTATTAAATATTTTTACCGTCCAACGATTTTGATTGCATTTGCACCCTTGCCACAATACCAGTAATAGCGATGACGATAATAGACGGAAATAACCAACCAAGCCCCTGATTATAGAATGGCAATATTTGTTTATAGAACGAAATAATTGGCACCATCCAACTGAAATAATCAACACCAAGTGAATTGCATAATGATTTCAAACCATCAAAAATACTGATTAAAAATGTAACACCGATCGTTGAAACATATACAATGCGAGCATGATAGAAGAGCGGCGACAAAAAAGTTAAAAGCATCAAAACAATCGCAAGCGGATAGAGGAACATTAAAACAGGAATAGAATAGGTAATAATGTTCTCCAATCCAAAATTTGCAATGACAAAAGTAAGCAATGTAAAGAAGACGACTAACGTTTTATAGCTGATTTTCGGAAACAATTTATGAAAATATTCGGCATTTGCTGTTACTAATCCGATGGCAGTTGTTAAACAGGCAAGAATGATGATCAAAGCCAGCATGATAGAACCGATTGTACCAAAATAGTGAGTAGCTGCGCTGCTGAGAACTGGCCCTCCAGTTTCAAAAATGCCGAATTTTTCCGTACTCGTTGCCCCCATATAAGCCACTCCGATATAAATCAATGCAAGCAGTGAAATGGCAACAGCTCCGGATTTTGCTGTTGATTGAAGAATTTCCTTTTTTGATGTTACACCCATATCGCGAACAGCATTGATCACAATAATACCAAATACAAGCGATGCAATGGCATCCATTGTGTTGTAACCGTCTAAAAAGCCTTGAGTAAATGCTTTCGCCTTATATGCTCCTTGAGCTGAACCAATTTCTCCCATAGGATTCACAAATACCATAAATAAAAGGATGGCAAGAAGAATGACGATTCCAGGCGCCAAAATTTTCCCAACATTGTCGACAATTTTAGCCGGAAATAAAGAAAACCAAAGAGTCGCCCCAAAAAACAACAGTGTAAAAATAATCAATCCAACTTGATGAAATTCTTGAGCAACAAATGGGACAATACCAATTTCATACGCAGCAGTCCCAGTCCGTGGTGCTGCAAAAAAAGGCCCGATTGTTAAATAAAGCAGTGATGTGAAAAAAACGGCATAGGCTGGATGGACTCTGCTTGAAAGCTCCTGTAAATCACTACTTCCAGAGAAACTCATCGCCAAAATACCGAGAAATGGCAATCCTACTCCGGTAATGATAAATCCGATCACAGCAGGCCAAAGATTTTCTCCGGCATTTTGCCCAAGCTGCGCTGGAAAAATTAGATTTCCTGCCCCGAAAAATAGGGCAAACAACATGATCCCGATTACGGCATATGAAGAAAATGATAGCTTTTGTTTCATATTCGCCCCCACCATTAAACAAATTTTTGGAATATTTTATTAAAATAATTTAAATGTTTCGTACAATAGTTTTTATAATACTATCTTTTTTCTAAAATTTCAATGGATAGATCATTAACGTTTTGCAAAATAATACAAATTTTGCGAAAATAATAGGATTGAAAAATATTGTCGCATAAACGGAAATGAATCGCCTTTTACATAAGTGAAAGAAGGCGTACTACAAACTATCGTGTTGATCCATAACATATGATGATGTTGAAAAGGAATTTGTTTGATTAAGAAACAAGGGGCCGGGGGCTTGTCTATTCTATACAGTTGTACAGCGGCTGATTCAAGCAGCGAAGAAGGAGAATAAGAGCAGCTCAGAAAGACCTTTTCAAAAGAAGACAAACCACTACTTTCACGTCGGGATCATTTCCTGAAGCAGGTGGACGAATTCCACCAGCTTCAGGAAGTTGTTAGCCATGGCATTTTACCTTTTTAAAGAATTCTTTTTCATCCCCGCAGGCAAAATAACTTTGTACAGGAAGTGATGTTAAAGTTTTTTTGCGAAATGAAGCCTTTTTAATAAGAAAGTCACCCTCCGTAATAAAAGCCGGTTTCTTTCAAAGTGAGCGGGTCACCTTCCCGGTGCACACCAGCATTGATTACTTCACCAACGTAAATATAGTGATCTCCTTTTTCCACCTTTTCGACAACTTTACACTCAAAAAAGCTTAGCGCATCCTTAAAAATCGGACAGCCGGTTTCTTCCGTATAAAATTCGTACCCTGCCAACTTGTTTCCTTCCGGTTCAAGAGAGCGGAAAAAGGCCGTAATCATTTCTTTCTGGCCAGTCTCCAAAATATTGACGCTAAAAACGCCGCTTTTTGCAATTTGTTCTTGGGAACGTGTACCTGCTTTTACCGCAACCGCTACCAATGGCGGTTCAAAAGAAGTTTGTGTCAACCAGTTTCCAGCAAACCCATTCACAACGTTTTCGTCTTTCGTTCCAACAATGTACAACCCATATGTAATTCCACGTAAAGCCGTCTTTTTCGCCTTAGCATCCATACGGATCATCTCCTTTCTTTAAAAACAATAGTGGTATGTTTTAGTATTTTTTTATCATCATTTTAGGCAAAGGATCATAATATGTCCAGTTTTTAGGTTGCAGCATATGTTTCGTGTGTCTTCGATAAATTTTTATAAATTCTCGATGTCTTGCCATATTGAAGAGACTTATCCTCACAGTTTTCCATACCGCCAAAAGCGATCCGTTCCGCCCAAGGTAGAAAATTTTTCAATCAACCACTATTAAATCGGCAGCTGTCTTTTATATTAATTTATTGCAAAATATGTGTTTTCATCGTGAATCTTTTCGCTAGCTGTATTATCATGGGGATAGGAAAGATTCATAATAGATAGGAGCAAGAAATGATCTACATAGGTTTAACAGGTTGGGGAGATCATGACTCTCTCTATCCATCCGGGACATCTGCGAATGATAAATTACAAATATATGCAGGACATTTTCCTGCCGTTGAAGTGGATTCCACTTTTTATTCAATACAGCCTGAGAAAAACATTCGAAAATGGGTGAACGAGACGCCTGAGCGTTTTCAATTTATTGTAAAGGCTTATAAAGGAATGACCGGGCACGAATCCGGATTAGGGTCTTTCGGAAGTCGTTCAGAAATGTTTGCTGCTTTTGAAAACATGATTCAACCGTTTAAAGAGGCGAATAAATTGGCGATGGTTCTTTTTCAGTTTCCGCCATGGTTTGATTGTAAAAAAGAGCATGTTGATTATTTACGGTGGTGCAAAGAGCAAATGAAAAATGTGCCATGTGCTCTGGAATTCCGCCACCGTTCATGGTTTTCTCCGCAATATTATGAAAAAACGCTGCAATTCATGGAGAAGGAAGGCTGGATTCACAGTATTTGTGATG
The DNA here is from genome assembly GCF_056032925.1 of Aeribacillus sp. JST-2. NCBI lineage: Bacteria > Bacillati > Bacillota > Bacilli > Caryophanales > Bacillaceae > Aeribacillus > Aeribacillus sp. JST-2. Next base: position 1,888 of record NZ_JBVVUU010000042.1, on the reverse strand, counting down.
AACCTCAAGCCGGGGAAGGCTCTGTTCCGACCGTACTAAAGTGTACTAACAACGAAAAAACTTTAGTGCGCTTCCATGGCCGAAACGTTCATGGCTGGCTGAGGCCGAAAGAAGGAAATTGGCGGGAGGTTCGTTACTTATACCGCTACAATGAGCGGGAATTGAAGGATTGGATCCAGAACATTGATTTATTAAAGCAACAAACAAAAGATCTGTTTCTTGTCTTTAACAATAATTCCGGCGGGGATGCGGCGGATAATGGAAAACAGCTCATGAAAATGCTTGGCATTGAATATCGTGATTTAGCGCCAAGACAGCTCGATTTATTTGATTTTTGAAAATGGGATTCATCCGAAGGAGAGAGAGAAGTTGCTGGAAACGCTTCATATCTATCATACAAATGATTTGCACAGTCATTTTGAAAACTGGCCAAAAATCGCACAATTTTTGAATATGAGAAAAACATTGCATCAGAAGCATGAGGAAACGGTGCTGTTGTTTGATATTGGCGATCATATTGATCGTTTTCATCCAATCACGGAAGCAAGTGAAGGAAAAGCCAATGTCGAACTGCTAAACCAATTTCCTTATGATGCGATAACAATTGGCAATAATGAAGGGATCACACTTCCTTTTGCTTCATTAGACGAACTTTATGAACATGCCAAGTTCCCTGTCGTCGTTTCCAATTTATTTTATCAGGACGGTACAAGACCGAAATGGGCAAAACCTTATCGTATCATTCAGTTGAAAAGCGGAGTTCGGCTCGGGATATTGGGTGTCACCGTATACTTTGAACAATTTTATCGTCAACTAGGTTGGATGGTGAAAGAGCCATTCGCCAATCTAAAGGAAATCCTTCAAGAAATCAACGGTCGGGCAGATATCCTCATCTTGTTGTCACATTTAGGGATTACAGATGATGAGTGGATTGCAGAACAATTTCCGGAAATTGATGTAATATTGGGCGGGCACACACATCATGTTTTAAATAAAGGAAAAGTTGTTAAAAATACACTTTTAGCTGGAGCCGGAAAATACGGGCAGTGGGTCGGCCATATTGAACTTTTGCTGAATACTTCAAAAAGAAAGTTGGTTGAAAAAAAAGCGGAACTTGTGAATGTCGAGAAAATGGAGGAATACGATTTTCCGACGTTGAAATGGCTGGAAGAACTACAACGGACAAGCGTTCAAATATTGAATGAACCGCTCGTTGAATTAAAAGAGGAATTAACGGTTGATTGGTTCGCCGATTCACCGTTCACAAAAATGTTGGCGTCCGCTCTGAAAGAGTGGTGTCAAGCGGAAATTTCCATGGTGAATGCCGGTGTTTTGCTGGAATCACTTCCGAAAGGCATTGTCACGAGAGGAGATTTGCATCGAATTTGTCCGCATCCGATTAATCCTTGTAAAATCAATGTTCCGGGAGATCAATTGAAAGAGATCATCTTGCAAGCGCGTACTGAAGAGATGGAACAAATGAAATTAAAAGGATTAGGTTTTCGGGGAAAGATTATGGGACGCATGATTTTTGACGGTGTTGAAACAGAAATGGAAATGTTGGAAGATGGGAAAAAACATGTCAAACAGATATATGTCAATGGGGAGCCAATTGATATCAATCGGACTTATATTGTTGCAACCATTGATATGTTTACATTAGGCCCTTTGTACCCGCAATTGGGACGTATAAAAGAAAAAATTTATTTTATGCCTGAAATGCTTCGTGATGTGCTGGCATGGAAATTAAAAAAACATTTCAGTAAAAAACCGTCATGAACATATCCCTTTTTTTATTTATAATGAAAATGTCACTAGCATTGCAGTAATTAAATCTGATGATTCAAAATACTAAGAATGTTCAATTTTTTATTGATTTCGAAACAAA
>NZ_JBVVUU010000041.1:0-20043 GCF_056032925.1 Aeribacillus sp. JST-2 | reverse complement strand
AAAAAAGTTTATCCTCATATCTGCTCATTTCTTGAATCAACAGGAACGCTTTCGTTTTGTTCAGTTTTCAAAGATCATTTTCTAATCAGGATTTTTATTATACCCATCATAATTTTTTTTGTCAACCACTTAAAATCATTTTTTAAACTTTTTTTAACAACGACATTAATAATTATAACAATATAAAAACAAATGTCAAACATTTTTTTAGAAAAAAACACCTGGGTGAACAGGCGTTTTTACGATAAAATCATCGTTTTAATGATAACTAATGCAGTTAATCCAGGCAGTCCAAGTAATCCAGCAATGGATGAAGTGAACAAATTAATCGGAATGTGTAGTCCAAAACTCGTCCCAAAAGCATTCACAAAAAAAAGAAGTACGGAACCAATTATCACTTTCATCAAAATACTGCCCAACCATTTTAAAGGTTTAAAAGGGGCTCCAACTATAAGAAGGAGGAATAATAGGCCGATGATTCCAACGATCAATACAGAGGGTTCCAACTATAAACCACCTTCCTGTTTGTATCGCTTACTTATATTAATGAATATGAAATATCTACTTATGTTTAGAACCTCTTCATATTCAAAAACAGGAAGTTTGGTCCCACAAATCGTTATGATCTGATGTTAATTTTTCTTTGTTTCGCCTCTTTTAAAAGAAATAAATATTTGGCTTTTTCCAATTCTAAATTTGAAAGTACTTCCAGTGAAGGATCAAAACATTTTTCTATCAAGTGCTTTTGCTTTTCCCATTGTTCTTTTTGTTTTACCAAATCCCGAAGAAGAAGCTCATCAAATTCCCTTCTCAACCGCCCTTTCCGATGGAAAAGCATGCATGTCATCCCCTTTTCCCATTAAATCTCACGTCTTCCTTCTAACGCTTTTGAAAGAGTCACTTCATCTGCGTATTCCAAATCTCCTCCCACCGGAAGACCATGGGCAATTCTTGTTATCTTTATCCCGGTTGGTTTTAAAAGCCGAGAGATGTACATTGCAGTAGCCTCTCCCTCAATGTTAGGGTTAGTGGCCAAAATAACTTCCTGAATTTCATCATTTTGAAGACGTTTTAGCAAATCTGGAATATTGATATCTTCTGGTCCAATTCCGTCCATCGGTGAAATCGCCCCATGCAAAACATGGTACAATCCATTATACTCTTTCATTTTCTCCATTGCTATAACATCTTTCGGATCTTGGACGACACATATAACACTTTTATCCCGACGTTCATCTTGGCATATATAGCATGGATCATCATCCGTAATATGTCCGCAGACTGAACAATAGCTTAAATTGCGTTTAGCGTTAACGAGCGCTTTCGCAAATTCCAACACCGTTTCCTCTTTCATATTTAAAACAAAAAAGGCCAGACGAACGGCCGTTTTTGGTCCGATTCCTGGCAGCTTCATAAAGCTATCAATCAGCTTAGATATAGGTTCTGGATATTGCATCGACAAAGCCTCCTAGAATAAACCAGGCAAATTCATACCTTTAGTAAATCGCCCCATTGTTTCACTAGTCAGTTCATCCACTTTGCGAAGAGCGTCATTCGTAGCTGCCATCACTAAATCTTGAAGCATTTCAATATCATCAGGATCGACAACATCTTCCTTTATTTTCACTTCCAAAATTTCTTTATGTCCGTTGGAAATAACCGTAACCATGCCTCCACCGGCAGTACCCTCCACCGTTTTTTCCGCAAGCTCCTCCTGTGCTTTCTGCATTTCTTTTTGCATTTTCTGCATTTGCTTCATCATTTTTTGCATGTTTCCCATACCGCCACGCATCATATTATCTCCTCCAAAACTATTGAATTAATCTTTGATTTCCATCAGATCCGTGCCAACCAATTTTTTAGCCTCGGCAATCAGCGGATCTTCTTGGTCTTCTTGCGCTTGTCGATCTAGTTCATGATTTCGTTGATTGCGCAAAAAATCTTCTCTTATTTTCACCCATTCTCTGTCCGGTACACCAACTATTTCCATTTGGTGTCCGAGAAGGCTTTGTAAAATGGCGTGAAGATTGGTTAATACATCATTTTGGTTCTCCGTTACCATTTTACAATGAATTTCATATTTAAATTTTAGCACAAATGCCTGCCTAGAAGCAGCAACAGGTTCACTTTCATTTAAAAGTGCAGCGTGGGATACTTTATTTTGCTGTTTTAACATAGCCAGCAAATCTCCCCAGCGGCTCTTCACTAATTCTAAATCTTTTCGTGTAGCCTGTTTTAAAATTTCATATATTCGATTAACTGGGGTTTTATAACCGCTATGGATCGGTCTTTGTGCTCTTTCTTCCTGTTTAGAAATTGTCCGATCCTGGATTCCGTGCTGCTTCAACGATAATAGTTCTCGTTCCAGTTCTTCCACGCGATGAAGCAAATCGCTATATTCAGTCGTCGAAGGCCGCGCTTGTTCCGTTTGGCACAATTTCGCTATGGCAACCTCCACAAAAATACGCGGGTGATTCGTCCATTTCATTTCCTGCTGGCTTTTATTTAATATGTCGATTGTTTCATAAATTCGTTCAACTGGCACCTGTTCACACAAGGAAATGAAGGCATTGTCTATTGTAACCCTCTCCATCACTTCTTCCAAGTTGGGAGCTGATTTATATAAAAGCATGTCACGACAATAAAAGAGAAGGTCTTCCATCAGCTTTAACGAATCTTTTCCTTCATCCATCCAATCATGGACTGTTTTTAAAGCAGCGGAAATATTTTTCTCAAAAATAAATTGAACCAAGTTCGTCAGCATTTTTTGCGAGACCGAACCGGTGATGAACAATACATCATCCAATGTAACAGTAGTATCGCTGAATGAAATAGCTTGATCTAGCAAGCTTAGCGCATCTCGCATTCCGCCGTCCGCTGCCCTTGCAATTAAATTTAACGCTTCTTCATCCACTGAAATCGATTGATCTGCAACAATTTCCTTCATCCGATGAACAATCGATTGAACGGAAATACGCCGGAAATCAAACCGCTGGCATCTCGAGATAATAGTAAGTGGAATTTTATGAGGTTCCGTTGTAGCCAAGATGAAAATCACATGTTTTGGAGGTTCTTCCAACGTTTTTAATAAAGCGTTAAAAGCCCCGATTGACAGCATATGGACTTCATCAATAATATAAACTTTATATTTTACCGCAGCTGGCGCATATTTAACTTTATCACGAATGTCGCGGATCTCATCAACTCCATTGTTTGACGCTGCATCGATCTCAATCACGTCCGAAATAGATCCGTCCGTAATCCCTTTACAAGCAGGGCATTCATTACAAGGCTCTGAAACAGGTGCTTTTTCGCAATTTACCGCTTTGGCAAATATTTTTGCGGCGCTTGTCTTTCCTGTTCCCCGCGGGCCGGTGAAAAGATAGGCATGCGAAAACTTATTTTGCAAAAGAGCATTTTTCAATGTTTTCGTGACATGTTCCTGCCCAACAACATCACGAAATTGCTGCGGCCTCCACGCACGGTATAAAGCCTGATAGCTCAAGTAACGCCCCCCTTTATTTAACATGATCTCTCATTAATTATAACGAATTGTACAATTGAATGTAAGTTTTCCTAAAAGGGGGGCAAAAACAAACTCTTTTTGCAAAATTCATAATATTTATCCAAAAATAAAACCCACCTGAAAGGTGAGTTGATTTTTATGATAACTGCCGTGCACCTTCTGTCGATTAGCAACCCCAGGCGTTACTCAAGCAGTTAGCTCAGCTCAGGCAACCCTGCGGCACATGAGAGCTTCCACTTAATGCTGCTTCCTTCCGGACCTGACATGGTTCATGGATTCTCATTGCACAGGACCCAAACGTCAACACCACTTGCTTGAGGCAGACCCTAAAATATACTAACCTCGAGAAGGAATTCAGCCCCGCTGGAGCGGATTGCGAGTACAGGGCACCGCTACCTCCCCGCTTAGCACGGCAAAGTTTAAACCATTATCTCATTGCACGTCTTTTAAAGACGCAATTTTAGTATATATGTTTTTTTAGAAAAATGCAACGTCTTTCCATTTACAAAAAATGTAAACCATTTTTTTCTTTAATCTTTTGCTGCTTTTTCTCCTCACGAAGCTTTTTAAAAAAATGAGTTAATATTTTACTGCATTCCTCCTGCTTGACACCTGAAATCACTTCGACCTGATGATTAAAACGCGGTTCGTTCAATAAATTCATTAATGTTCCTGCGCAACCCGCTTTTGGATCAAAAGCACCAAAAACGACACGTTCAATTCTTGATAAAACAATCGCCCCAGAACACATCGGGCAGGGTTCCAGCGTAACATATAATGCAGACCCTTCGAGCCTCCACGTACCCAACTTTCGGCACGCTTCGTCAATTGCTAATATTTCAGCGTGGGCAATCGATCTTTGTTCGGTTTCTCGCAAATTATGAGCCTTTGCAACAATTGCATCATCAACTACTAGCACGGCACCAATCGGAACTTCCCCAATTTCTTCAGCAAGCTTTGCTTCTTGAATCGCCAAATTCATAAAATATTCATCTTTTGTCATGCTAGTCTCCCATCTTTATTGATTTTTTATTCCAAAATAACGATCCGATTTTCGAAACGAAAATTTCATTTAAAAATTATATTAAAAAAAGATTATTCTCCATTCAACCTTTTCAATAGCATGTTTTCCCCGAATGAAACATAAAATCTACAAAGTGTTTTTATAGGAGGTCATCCATTTTGCAAATACATGTTGTACAACCAGGACAAACGCTTTTTTCCATCGCCCAAATCTATTCTACATCTGTAGCCGCTATCGTTGAAGCAAATGATATTGCAAATCCTGGACAAATTGTAGTTGGTCAGGCCATTGTGATTCCGATCGAAGGACAATATTATTTCGTTCAACCGGGAGACAGCCTTTGGAGCATTTCAAGAAAATTCGGCATGACGGTATCTGAATTAGCAGCCGTTAACGGCTTAACTACTCATCAGATTTTGCCGATTGGTCTCCGTTTATATATTCCGGAACGGCCTAAACGTTCAGCGGAATTTAATGCCTATCTTGAACCACTTGGGTCTACAGTCAGCCAAAATCTTGAGACAAGCGCTAGACAAGCAGCTCCCTATTTAACTTACCTCACCCTTTTCAGTTTTCAAGCAAAAAGAGATGGTTCCCTGCAAGAACCGCCAATCGGAAATTTGCAGCAAATTGCCAATGAGCAAAACGTAACTTTTACAATGGCTATAACGAATTTGGAGAACAATCAGTTTAGTGCAGAGCTCGGACATGTATTATTGACAAATGAAACTGTGCAAAATAATTTCTTAAATCAAATTGTTCTTACAGCCAAGAAGTACGGCTTTCGCGATATTCATTTTGATTTCGAATACTTGCGTCCGGAGGATCGGAAAGCATATAATCAATTTCTTAGAAAAGCAAGAGAGCGGATCAAAAGACAAGGATGGTTCATATCCTCGGCATTAGCTCCAAAAACAAGTGCGGAACAAAAAGGCCAATGGTATGAGGCTCATGATTATAAAGCACATGGGGAAATTGTAGACTGGGTTGTCATTATGACATACGAATGGGGATACAGCGGCGGACCGCCTATGGCGGTTTCTCCTATCGGACCTGTCCGCAATGTACTCGAATACGCGGTTACAGAAATCCCGTCAGCCAAAATTATGATGGGGCAAAATTTATACGGCTATGACTGGACGCTTCCATATGTACAAGGCGGCCCTTTGGCAAAAGCGATTAGCCCTCAGCAAGCTATTCAACTTGCATATAAATATCATGCAGCCATTGAATTTGATCAAAGGTCCCAAGCTCCGACCTTCAAATATACGGATGAAAACGGAAAAATTCATGAAGTTTGGTTCGAAGATGCCCGCTCAATACAAGCAAAATTCAACCTTGTAAAAGAACTGAATTTGCGGGGGGTCAGCTATTGGAAGCTAGGCCTTGCATTTCCGCAAAACTGGCTGTTAATCTCAGATCATTTCCGAATCATAAAAAAATAAAAAAGTTCCCATGCTGTAAATAACTTTTTAAAATCCTTTTCCACTTTCACATAAAAAGAAAGGGTGTTCCGATTTTTTAAAAATCGGAACACCCTTTTTGCTGTCATAACTAAATCAAAATTCGTTACAAACTGTAACGAATTTAGTCAATCTCCAATTTATGCGCTGTTGGATTAAATGGTGGCGGAGGAGGAGGGATTCGAACCCCCGCGCGGTTTGACCCGCCTCTCGGTTTTCAAGACCGACCCCTTCAGCCAGACTTGGGTACTCCTCCGTTTAGACATGGATTAATATAGCACAGCAAAATTTGATTGTCAATAACTCAAAAAAATATCCTGCAATTTTATCAATCCATTTTCAAATATTCAATCACACGAAAAATTTCTTCACTTACCTTTACCTTTCATGATTCATCCGAACGTAAAAAGGACTAAGAAAAAATATTTAAAAAATTCTTAAAATTCAGTTTCGTTTTATTTGTAATGTTATATACATGTATTACAAGAAGAAAAATTAAAGCGCTTACAAAGGGGTGAATGTATGTTTGTTTTAAGCAGGAAGTGGAAAATGATCATTTCACTTTTGCTTGTCGTTTTTGCAACGGTTGTCGGAGTTCGAACATTTGCTGAAAACCGAGATAAAACATTTATTTCTATTGCCACTGCTTCCACCGGCGGAACTTACTATCCTATAGGGGTTGGAATGGCCAATATTTGGAGCACTCATTTAAAAAAAGAGAAAATACAAGCTAGCGGCCAGTCCTCAGCGGGATCGATTGAAAACATCGAACTTCTTCGAAATGGAGAAGCTCACCTCGCCATATTGCAAGGATTGGCAGCTTCCCAAGCATATGAAGGAAAAAAAGCTTTCAGTAAAAAACGATACAAAGATTTACGTACCATATGCATGTTATGGCCTAATGTGGAACACTTTGTATTAATGAATGACAAGGTGAAAACAGGAACGATTGAGGATATGAAGGGTACCCGTTTTTCAGTCGGCCCTCAGGCAAGCGGAACTGAACAGTCTACTGTTGCCATAATGGAAGGTTTAGAGTTAACGAAAAAAGATATTTCTCCAGAATATTTAGGCTATAACGATACTACGTCTGCCATGCGTGACGGTCGATTGGACGGAGGTTCTCTGCCGGCTGGCATACCGGTTTCCGCTGTAACAGACATGTATGCAAGCCTTGTTGATGCCTCTATTTTAGAAGTTACAGATGAACAGTTGAAAGCAATTAATAGCATTTCGAATGCATGGTATTCTTACGTCATACCAAAAGGAACATATCCTAGGCTCCATAAAGACATCAAAACAATTGCTCAGCCAAATTTGCTAGCAACTACGAAAAAACTTAACGAGGACACCGTATATTTATTGACAAAAACATTATATGAAAACTTGGACGAAATGTATGAAGTTCACAATTCGGCAAAGGAAATGAAATTAGAAACAGCCTTAAACGGAATTACTGTTCCGCTTCATGTCGGCGCATATAAATATTTTAAAGAAAGAGGGCTAAAAATCCCAAAAAACCTTATCCCTCCGGAAGCCATTAAGGAATAAACAAGGGGGCAAAAAACAATGAAAAAAGGAAGACATAACATGCAGCCAGCTATCATTGATAAAGAAGCAGGAGGATCAACAAGAAATTTGACGGGGATTTATTATAAAATAACCGTACTTGTGTCAATAGCCTTTTCTCTGTTTGCCATTTATTCCAACGGCCTTTCGAACATGCAAGAGATTTATAGAAATATCATTTTTCTCGTTTTATTGCTTGTGTTAACCTTTTTCCTTTATCCTGCCACAAAAGATTCAAACGATCATACACTAACTGTGGTAGACGGGCTGTTTATCATTTTATCATTATTGGGAATGGGCTATTTACTGTTAAACTACACGACAATTCATGTCGACCGCGGATCACAGCCAGTGCTGATAGACTATATTTTTGCGGTTACAGCAATAGTTTCACTACTTGAAGCGTCAAGAAGAGCAATCGGTTTCTTTATTCCGTTTTTGTGTTTGTTGGCTATTTTGTATGCCCATTTCGGCACATATTTCCCAGGAATTTTTGGGCATGCAGGATTTTCTTGGGAACGTCTTTTATTTCGTTTATATATGACTACTGAAGGAATTTTAGGCATCACACTATCAACTGCTTCTACTTTTATCGTCATGTTTATTTTATTCGGATCTTTTTTATCAATAAGCGGCGCAACAAAGCTATTCAACGACTTAGCTTTAGCAGTGGCAGGGCGGACACGCGGCGGTCCGGCGCAAGTTTCCGTTATTTCCAGCGCCTTAACAGGTTCCCTTAGCGGCAGCGCAGTTGCAAATGTTGCCACTACCGGCAGTTTTACAATTCCTTTAATGAAATCAATTGGACTGAAGCCAACATTCGCAGGGGCAGTTGAAGCTGCGGCCTCAACCGGCGGAATGATTATGCCCCCAATCATGGGCGCGGCTGCTTTTATTATGGCCGGTTTCTTAGGCATTTCTTATACAACAGTAATAATAGCAGCCATTATCCCAAGCTTTCTTTATTACCTTGCTTTAGTCTTTGCTATTGACTTAGAGGCAAAGAAAATGGGGCTTAAAGGAATTAGCAAAGAAAATATTCCGAATGTTATGCAAATTTTAAAAGATCGAGGCATATTGTTAGTTCCCATCTTCGTTGTTACATTCACTCTTTTAACAGGGAAAACACCGCTTTATGCGGGATTTGCCGGCATCGGATCAGCTATAATCGCCAGTTGGCTAACACGCGACAAAACGACAAGAATTACATTTTCAAAAATAATTCATGCTTTTAATGATGCCGCAAAAGGTACGATTCAAGTCGGCATTGCATGTGCAACTATCGGTATTATTATTTGTGTTGTTACGATGACAGGCATCGGTTCAACACTTGCATTTAATATTGTTTCATTTACTGGCGGAACATTATGGCTGATCTTATTAGTGGTGATGGTAACTTGCATTGTTTTAAGTATGGGGCTCCCATCTACGGCTCTTTATATTGTCGTCGCTGTCACTGCTGCACCTGCTTTAATCGAAGCTGGAGTTCACCCTATAGCAGCTCACTTTTTCGTCTTTTGGTTTGGGGCTCTATCAAATATTACTCCTCCTGTTGCCCTTGCCTCCTATACAGCAGCTGGACTCGCAGGAGCAAATGCTATGAAAACATCATGGGAAGCACTAAGGATATCATTACCGGGGTTTATTATTCCGTTTATGATCGCTTACAATCCAGTCATTTTATTGCAGACCGATGAAAACCATACGATAACAGTAGTATCTGTATTAACCGTATTTGTAACGAGCGTCCTCGGTATTTTTGCATTTTCTTGTGCATTATCTAATTATTTTTCAAAGGAACTTTCTTTTCTGGAAAGAATACTATTTTTTTTCGGGGCTCTTCTGTTGATAAAACCAGGTCTTGTCACTGCCGCCGTAGGCATTGCTCTAACAGTATTCGCTTTCGTTCTTCACACAATGCGATCAAAGAACGAGGAAATGAATTACAATTTATAAGGAGAAAAGCAAACAATGGAAATAAAAATCGAGCGCAAAAAAGTCTCAGAGCAAGTTTTAGAACAACTAATTAAAATGATCAAAGAAAAAACATTTCCTCCCAATGAACCATTGCCTTCAGAAAAACAGCTTTCAGAGCTGTTTGGAGTGAGCAGAGTGCCAGTCAGGGAAGCATTGAGCGTCTTATCTGCAAGCGGTGTCATTGAATCCCGCCAAGGAGGGCGCAGTTATGTAAAAGAAATCAATCTTTCCAATATGTTCGATCCTATTACATTTGACGTTATTTCTTACGATCAAATTTTTGAACTCTTAGAAATGCGAATCATTATCGAAACAGATGCAGCAGGACTCGCAGCCGTTCGACGCACAAAGGATGATTTAGAAAAAATAAAAATGGCTCTCAACCAATTTTATGAAACTGTGGAAAATGAAGATATTATCGGTGATCAAGCAGACGTTCAGTTTCACCAAGAAATTATGAAAGCTGCCCATAACTCCTTTTTAATACAAGTCATGGAAAATATAGATGAACTTTATCGTAAAGTCATTGCCTATTCATTGTCAAAAAACGTTGGCTGGTATGAAAAAAGAATTCAAGTCTATAAAGAACACGAAAGAATTTATGACGCAATCAAGAAAAAGGATGCGCAAGCAGCTTCGGAAGCGATGAAGCGCCATTTATATAATTTGAGGGAAAAATTAGAAGAATTAAACCAAGGGGAAAAAACGGATGAAAAAACTTGATTCTATAAAAAAGTTACAGATGAACTTAATACGGCTAATTCCCAAGCCTCCTGCTTCTTTAAGTCTCATGGCTGTATTTGATGAGCTGTTTGAAAGGCAATATCTAAAGTGCTTACACATCTGGAAAATTACCATCCAAAATGAAGAAAATGGATCAATTTTCCTTTCGCAGTATATGAACCGACAGGAGTTCCTGTTGATGCTGATGAATCTTTTTAATCTAGCTCAATGGCCATCCAAAACGATCATGACCTATCATCGTGTCATACGCGATGTCCAAAAAATAATCTGTTTAAAAAATTTCCGGTGCCCGCTTTTATACCTTTTATAAATATTGACATGTGCTGTGACTCGACAGGTGCCCACCATATTGTTCACTATTCAAGAATCTATGGAACGATTAGATAAAAAATGAAACATTTTAAAAAAGTTAAACCAGATGTTTCTTCACATCAAACCCATCTTGTGTCCAAATTACAAATGAAACTAGAAGGACAGCGTGAATCCCTTGAAAAATCAGCGAAGTCGCACATCTTGTCCGTTGAATGGCAGAAGCTTGCGGTTGAACAGAGGAGGACGGGGAAAAACATGTATGATTATATCATTGTTGGCGGAGGAATTGTCGGTTTATCCGTTGCATTGGCAATATTTAAACAACAACCGAAATCAAACGTGGCAATAATAGAAAAAGAAGATAAAGTTGCTGCCCATCAAACCGGCCATAACAGCGGTGTAATTCATTCCGGTATATATTACAAACCCGGGAGCTATAAAGCGCAACTTGCGAAAAAAGGTAATCAGGCAATGATCATGTTTTGCCAAAAATACGATATCCCATATGAAATTTGCGGAAAAGTAATCGTTGCCAGCGATGAACATGAACGAAAAGAGCTTGACCAGCTATATCACCGCGGATTGAAAAACGGTCTTAATATCCGCAAAATTTCTAAGCAAGAGCTTCACGAAATTGAACCATATGTTAATGGAATTGAAGCCATTCATGTTCCATCAACAGGAATTGTCAATTTCCGCCTTGTCAGTGAGCGTATGGCAGACTTAGTTAGAGAGCAGGGCGGGGAAATTTTTTTAAACGAAAAGGCGGTAGCAATTCATGAAACAAAACAAGAAATCGTCATCGAAACCGAAAACAAAAAATTTAAAAGCCGTTTTTTTATCAATTGTGCAGGTCTTTACAGCGACCGTGTTGCCAAAATAGCAAGATTAATTACTGATGCAAAAATTGTACCATTCCGCGGAGAATATTATAGACTAAATCCGCAAAAATCATATTTAGTCAAAAACTTAATCTATCCTGTACCAAATCCTAATTTCCCATTTTTAGGAATCCATTTTACTAGAATGATCGATGGAACCGTGGACGTAGGACCAAATGCTGTTTTAAGCTTTAAAAGAGAAGGATATAAAAAAAGCGATTTAAATATCAATGAGTTACTAGAAGTATTAACTTTCCCCGGTTTTTGGAAATTAACCAATTTGTATATGAAAGAAGGACTGCAAGAGATGATCCGCTCCCTCTCAAAGAAAAGATTTGTAAAAAATGTTCAAAGACTTATACCTGATATAAAAGACGATGATTTGTTGCCAGGTCCATCAGGTGTCCGCGCTCAAGCATTAAATCGAGACGGAACTTTAATGGATGATTTTTATATTATTCCTACTGAACGATCCATTCACGTACTGAATGCACCTTCTCCTGCCGCAACAGCATCCATTGAAATTGGGAAAACAATTGCTCAACAAATAATCAAACGTCGGCAAAAATAAAATAAGCGGCGAATGGAAAAAGGGATATTACAAAGAAACCCAATCACTTCTTTATGATAATATCCCTTTCATAATTGTTGGTTAGGCGAAAAATACTTTCCGTCTTTATCGAATTGCTTCTTTATTCCCCATATATGGACGCAGCACTTCTGGAATGACGACTGATCCGTCCTTTTGTTGATAATTTTCCAAAATGGCGGCTACTGTTCGGCCGATGGCAAGACCTGATCCATTCAATGTATGCACGTGTTCCGGCTTTGCTTTAGGATCCCTCCGGAACCGTATATTGGCTCGGCGTGCTTGAAAAGCCTCAAAATTGCTGCAAGAAGAAATTTCACGATACGTTTGATAGCTTGGCAGCCATACTTCCAAATCATATTTTTTCGCCGCCGTAAAGCCTAAATCGGCTGTGCACATGCTCATGACCCGATAAGGAAGGCCTAATAACTGTAAAACTTTTTCCGCATGGCCGGTTAGTTTCTCCAATTCCTCATAGGAATCTTCAGGCTTAACGAATTTCACTAATTCAACCTTATTAAATTGATGCTGCCGTATCAGCCCCCGGGTATCTCTCCCTGCCGCTCCAGCCTCTGACCGGAAGCAGGCACTGTACGCTACATAATTAATCGGCAGTTGATCTTCCCGCAAAATTTCATTTCGGTGCAAATTTGTTACAGGAACTTCTGCTGTTGGTATTAAAAAGTAGTCTTCGTTTTGAATTTTAAAAGCATCTTCCTCAAACTTCGGTAGCTGGCCTGTTCCCGTCATGCTCGTACGATTTACGATATACGGAGGCAATATTTCTTCATAACCGTGTTCTTCCACATGCAGATCAAGCATGAAGCTGATGAGAGCTCTTTCCAATCTTGCCCCTAAACCTTTATAAAATACAAAACGGCTTCCCGTTACTTTACCAGCTCTCTCAAAGTCTAAAATTCCCAGTTGGTCGGCTATTTCCCAATGAGGTATTGGTTCAAAATCAAAGGATGGAATAGCCCCCCATCTGCGGACTTCCACATTATCTTCTTCGGAATCGCCAACTGGTACACTTTCATGCGGAATATTCGGAATCGATAAAATCAATGGATGGAGTTGCTCTTCAATTTCTTTTAGCTTTTCATCTAATGATTTTATTTGCTCCCCTACTTGGCGCATTTCTTGAATTAAATGATCAGCATCTTTTTTTTCTCTTTTTAACACGGCAATCTGAGCAGACACTTCATTCCTTTTGCTTTTTAATTCTTCCGTTTTCACAATTAGTTCACGCCGCTTTTTATCCAAATCGACAAAATGGTCAAAGTCGGTTAAATCCTCTCCTCGGTGTTCAAGCTTTTTCTTTACTTCTTCAAAATTTTCACGCAAAAATTTCATATCAAGCATAATGAACACTCCTTTCGTTTTTTCAAAATAAAAACTCCCGCCCAAAAAAAGGGACGAGAGTTTGCCCGCGTTGCCACCCTAATTGAAGGCAAATGCCTTCCGCTCAGAAAGATAACGGTTTTTCGCCGTAAATGCCTACTAGCCAAGCTGCGTTCAGCATTTCACTCAAGGATGGATTCACAAGCGTTCTTCACCGGTTTCCACCAGCCACCGGCTCTCTAAAGAAAAACAACTTGCTACTAGTTCCTTTCATTGCTTTCCAACGTTCTGTTTGTATTCATAAATTTACTATAAGTTTTATGCCGATTCAACCATTTTATACTTGAATTTTTTCTTTAGATTCTTTGACCATATTTAAAAAGTACTGTGTAAACCGATGATCGTCTGTCAACTCCGGATGGAAGGAACAGCCAAGTATATGATTTTGCCGAACAGCAACAATTCGATCTTCATGTTTTGCTAAAATATCCACTTCTTCTCCTGCTTCTACAATATGCGGGGCGCGAATAAAGACGCCGACAAAATCATCTGCTACCCCTGCTATTGGTAATTCAACTTCAAAACTTTCCCGCTGGCGCCCAAAAGAATTTCTTTCCACTGTTACATCCAAAACACCAATGTGCGGTTCATGATAACCGACAATCCGCTTCGCCAATAAAATTAATCCAGCACAAGTTCCGAATACTGGTTTGCCTTTGGCAATAAAATCTTTTAACGGTTCCATAAATCCATATTTATCGATCAGCCTTCTCATGGTAGTGCTTTCGCCGCCCGGCAAAATAAGGCCGTCGATATTTAGCAATTCCTCAACCTTTTTAATCGGTACTCCTTCCTCACCGCAAGCTTCGATTGATCTTATATGTTCTCTTACTGCCCCTTGAAGTGCAAGTACACCAATTTTCATGATATATTTCCCCTTACCAGCCGCGTTCTTGCATACGGTTTTCTGGAAGAAGTGCCGAAATATCGATTCCTTTCATTGCGGTGCCGAGGGATTTTGACAGATGAGCAATTAATTCATAATCTTCATAATGAGTTGTTGCTTCTACAATCGCACGGGCATATTTGCTTGGGTTTTCCGATTTGAAAATACCGGAACCGACAAACACACCATCTGCGCCAAGCTGCATCATTAAAGCAGCATCAGCAGGTGTCGCTACTCCACCGGCGGCAAAGTTTACGACTGGAAGACGTCCTTCTTTTTTAATTTGCAGCAGCACTTCATACGGAGCGCCTAAATTTTTTGCTTCCGTCATTAGTTCATCTTCGCTCATTCCGACAACTTTTCGAACTTGTGCATTCACTTTGCGCATATGACGAACAGCTTCTACAATATTGCCTGTTCCTGGTTCACCTTTTGTTCTGAGCATGGACGCACCTTCTCCAATTCGGCGAGCTGCCTCTCCTAAATCACGGCATCCGCATACAAACGGAACCGTAAATTCCCGTTTATTAATATGAAACTCTTCATCAGCAGGTGTTAATACTTCACTTTCATCGATATAATCAACGCCAAGAGCTTCTAATACCCGAGCCTCTACAATATGGCCAATGCGGCATTTCGCCATTACTGGAATAGAAACAGCGTTCATCACTTCCTCAATAATGGTAGGATCTGCCATTCGGGCAACCCCACCTGCAGCACGGATGTCGGCAGGCACTCTTTCAAGCGCCATTACGGCAACAGCACCAGCTTCTTCAGCAATTTTTGCTTGTTCAGCATTGACAACATCCATAATGACGCCGCCTTTTTGCATTTCTGCCATGCCTCGCTTTACTCGGTCAGTTCCTGTTGTAATTGCCATTTTAAAATAACCTCCTTAAATTAAAACATACCATGCATACGTTTATTTTATCCTAATTTTTATAAAATTCCTATCAAAATTCACGGTTTTAAAAGATATCTTTTAAATTATAAAAAACTCCCGGCCATTTGGCCAGAAGTTTTTACTAGAACCACCCTTTCACTGTGTCCGCGGCCCCGTTCCATACATCGGCAAAAAAGCTGCCAATGCCTCGCATTGCTAAAACAAACCAATTTGCTTTGTCCACTTTTGTTTTTGTGACCAAGTCCACTTTGCCTCCGGATGCACCAGTTACAAATCCATAGTCTTGATCGCTTCCGGAATATTTTGCTGTCATATAACCTACTTTAGTACCTTTTTGAACCGGTGCAGTCAATTCCCCTTTTTGATTTAATACCTTTTTGTCCAATACATATGTAGGTTTATATTGATTTTTTTCGCCACGTTTAATGGGAAGTTTTAAGGAACTTTTTGTTTCTATTTCCACCTTTTTCTCTTTTCCTTTTACGACAGCTAAAGTTGATTTATTTTTCAACTGATATTGCGCAGGAAATAATTCCTCAACTGAGAAATTGCCAAATATATAGTTCATCAGTTTTTCAGTTTCTTCAAAACGGTGTACGTATTGGTTGCTTCCTTTCCCTTTTGCGTTCATGACAACCGTGATGATCCGCATGCCATTCCGTTCCGCTGTTCCAGTAAAACAAGATCCGGCAAAATCAGTATAGCCTGTTTTTAATCCATCTACCCCTTCTAAACCATAAACAAGCCCTGGGAGCATCCAGTTCCAGTTTTCCATTTCAATTTGATCTTCAGTTCCTTCTCTAAAAACTTTTTTCTCAATACTTGAAGTTTCTAATATCTCCGGGTAATCCTTTAAAAGGCGGTAAGCAAGTGTCGCAACATCTCTTGCTGACATCACATTTTCTTCGTCTTCGCCTGTTCCTTCCGGATGCATGCCCATTAAGTCGCTGTTATTTAAACCGGTCGCATTCACAAATTTTGTGTTTTTTAATCCTAATTCTTTAGCTTTATTGTTCATTAATTTTACAAAATTTGTTTCTGTTCCAGCGATAATTTCCGCAACGGCAATAGCAGCGCCGTTAGCAGAATAAATAGCCATAGCTTCATATAATTCTTTCACTGAATATGTTCCATCTTTTCTTAAAGGAACATTTGATAAATTGCGTTCTTGGGAAATTTTGTAAACATAATCACTTGGACGATATGTTTGATCCCAAGCAACTTTCTTTTTGTGGATCGCTTCAAGCAGCAAGTATTCGGTCATCATTTTTGTCATACTTGCGATTCCTAAAGTTTCATCAATATTTTTTCCGTAAAGAATTTTTCCAGTAGATGCTTCAACGGCAATAGCCGCCGATGCGTTAATGCCTAAAGGATCATTTGTTTCGGCATTTGTTTTAAGAGACAAAGGGGTAAATGCGATCATTATGGAAAGCACAATAATGAAAGCAAACATAAATTTTTTCGTGATGTGCACGATGATTACCTCCAATTTTTCATATCTATCTATATATCACACATTATTGTTAGGGCAACAAGTTTGATTTTAACATACATCTTGTAAAAAAAATAGACAGAGTATTACTCTGTCTAAAAGTCGTAAAATTATATAAGAATATTATCCTAGTTTCGTTACGAAATGGAGTAATTAGGCGCTTCTTTTGTAATTTGGACATCGTGCGGATGGCTTTCTCTTAAACCTGCACCAGTCATTCGTATGAACTGTGAATGTTCGCGCAGCTCATAAAGATTTTTCGTACCGCAATATCCCATTCCGGCTCTAACTCCACCAACAAGTTGATAAATCGTTTCTGCCAAAGGTCCTTTATACGGGATTCTACCTTCAATCCCTTCTGGAACAAATTTTTTATTGTCTTCTTGGAAATAGCGATCTTTGCTTCCTTTTTCCATGGCTGCAACTGAACCCATTCCACGGTAAACTTTGAAACGGCGTCCTTGATATATTTCCGTTTCTCCTGGACTCTCTGAAGTACCTGCAAGCAAGCTTCCTAACATGACAGCATGTCCACCAGCTGCAAGAGCCTTGACAATATCACCTGAATATTTGATTCCACCGTCTGCAATAATGGCAACACCATGTTTTCGCGCTTCTGTTGCACAATCGTAGATTGCCGTAATTTGCGGAACACCTACACCAGCTACGACACGGGTTGTACAAATAGAACCAGGGCCAATGCCAACTTTCACCACGTCAGCTCCCGCTTCGATTAACGCTCTCGTTCCTTCTGCCGTTGCTACGTTTCCGGCAATGATATTTAAATTCGGATAAGTTTCACGAATTTTTTTTACCGTTTCTAAAACACCTTTGGAATGTCCATGGGCAGTATCGACAACAATCACATCCACGTTTGCTTCAACCAGCTTTTGAACGCGCAGCATTGTATCGGAGGTTACACCAACTGCTGCTCCAACAACCAGTCTTCCGTGGGCATCTTTTGCTGAATTTGGAAATTCAATTACTTTTTCAATATCTTTTATGGTGATTAATCCTTTTAACACACCATTTTCATCAACAATCGGGAGTTTTTCAATTTTATGTTGCTGCAGAACTTTTTCAGCTTCCTCTAACGTCGTTCCAACGGGAGCTGTTACTAAATTTTCCTTCGTCATCACTTCTGATATTTTTGTTGAATAATCCTGTATGAAGCGTAAATCACGGTTCGTAATGATTCCGACAAGTTTTTGTTCTTGTTCGTTATTAACGATCGGCACTCCGGAAATGCGATATTTGCTCATTAAATGCTCGGCATCATACACTTGATGATCCGGAGTTAAGAAAAACGGATCCGTTATAACTCCCCGCTCAGAACGTTTAACTTTATCAACTTGCTCGGCTTGCTGTTCAATCGACATGTTTTTGTGAATGATTCCAAGCCCGCCTTGCCGAGCCATAGCAATTGCCATTTCAGCTTCTGTAACAGTATCCATTCCCGCACTGATAATGGGAATATTTAATTTTAACGTTTTTGTCAGTTCGACACTCAAATCGACATCCCGAGGCAATACTTCCGACTTAGCAGGTATTAACAATACATCATCAAAAGTTAATCCTTCCTTTTGAAATTTTGATTCCCACATAATTAAAAACCCCCTAATAACGGCAAAATATTATTTGTAGATTAACAATTGACAAAGTTGCTGTCAAGGAATACGAGAACAATTTAAATATTTTGAATAGTGATGATTATATGGAGGGGTTTCTTTGTCCATTTGGCACTTGTATTCGTCTTTCCATTCTTCCCAAACCATCGGGCGGATATTAAAAAAACGCTATAAAGAACTACAAGTAGAATATCCTGAAAAAAAATCATTTGAAAATTGTTATACTTTTATTTATTTTTTAAAACATGCCGAAAATTATTATAAATCATCCGAAGATTCATCCATTGCCATTAAACCTGTATTAATATTTTATGGAATAAGTCAGCTGTTAAAGGCATTGCTTTTAACAGTTGACGTTGATTATCCTTCGAACTCCGCTGTTTTATCACATGGGGTATCGACAAGAAAACGAAAAAAACAACGATATAATTTTTTAGAAGATGAAATAAAAATTCAAAAGAACGGGTTATATGGACACGTCGCACGCTATCTTTTCCAGTTAGACCATGCAGCCGGAAAAAAATTTTCGATGTTCTACCTCCTAAAAAGAATTCCTGAACTTAGCGCTTTATTTCAGTTTCACTTAAATATTCAAACAACCATTCAAATGGAGGCAAATGACGAGTGCTTCATCGTTCCGAAACAAGCAGCCGATCATTACTGTATAACAACCGATCGGCTCAGCGAAATTTTAAGCAATAAATGTCCATTGCGGTTTTTAGGTGGGAATGATAAATCACTTTATTTCTCTAGCCAAAACAAACTAGACATCCGCTGGAAATCAACTTTGCTATTTGATTTTTATGAAAGCCAATATTACCTGCCTAGCTCAAAAGATGACCTCATTGTATTTCCTGAAATTTTAGTCCACTATCTTGTTCTATATAATTTAAGCATGATTTCCCGTTATGAAACGGAATGGTGGTATGATCTTATTTTTGGTCATGAAAGTGATGATTTTGTTTTTATTAAACGTTTTTTGGATGTAACTACAGAAAAAATTCCCTGGCTGGCTTTTCAATATTTCATGCAGTTATTTGGCGAAAATGAATAGTTATTGTAAAGATTGCCGCCATTTTCGATTTATATACCTTTTGCAATTTATTATGCAGTCTGGCACAGACAAGGCAGCCAAACCTAATTTGAAACGTAATAACTTACTTGTTTATTTTTATTGTAGATATCTGTTAATCCGAGTCGTTTTTTTCTTTTTCCACATTTATTTCACAACCAAACAAAGATTTTTTAAATAAAAAAACAGCCCTATTAGGCTGTTTTTTTATTCTTTTTGCCTGGCAGCGTCCTACTCTCGCAAGGGACAACCCCTTACTACCATCGGCGCTGAAGAGCTTAACTTCCGTGTTCGGGATGGGAACGGGTGTGACCTCTTCGCCATCGCCACCAGACCGTTTGATAGACCACCTTACCTGCGGTAAGGGGATTTTGTTCCTTCAAAACTAGATAACGCATTGCCATTCACGAATGAACGCTTGCTTGTGGTTAAGTCCTCGATCGATTAGTATCCGTCAGCTCCACGTGTCGCCACGCTTCCACCTCGGACCTATCCACCTCGTCATCTTCAAGGGATCTTACTCGCTTTGAGCGATGGGAAATCTCATCTTGAGGGGGGCTTCACGCTTAGAT
>NZ_JBVVUU010000040.1:0-20587 GCF_056032925.1 Aeribacillus sp. JST-2 | reverse complement strand
AACCCCGGTACGCTCAACCCTTTGTGGGAGGGGCGCGCCCCTCCCACAAAGGCAACCACCCAAGATATGCGATTGTCTAGGAGCGTATCGGACTGGAAATTCGATAAAAAAACTTTTTGAAACTTAGTATACGAGGAGTGATATTGTGGGTGTGCAGTTTTTAATCGGCCGTTCCGGAACAGGAAAAACAGCTGCGATTTTAAACGAAATACGTGAAAAGCTGAAAAACAGCCCGGATGAAGGAAGATCTATCGTGCTGCTTGTCCCGGATCAAATGACGTTTCAAATGGAATATGAATTGATGAAATCGAAAAATTTAGGCGGAATGATCAGAGGGCAAGTCTTCAGTTTCAATCGTTTGGCCTTTAGAGTGCTGCAGCAAGAAGGAGGCATCAGCCGTCAACATATTTCTCCAACAGGAATCAGCATGCTTTTAAGAAAAATCATCGAAGAAAAAAAAGATGAATTTAAAGTGTTTGCCAAAGCTTGCGAAAAAAAAGGCTTCATTGATCATGCCGAACAAATGATAACGGAATTTAAAAGGTACCTAATCAGTCCTGACCTGTTGGAGGAAGAGGCGAAAAAACTGGCGGGGAGCGTTGAACATCAAGAACGGATTCTTGCGGATAAATTGCATGACCTTGCGATCATCTACCGTTTCATGGAAAAAGAGCTGCACAACAAGTATATCCACTCAGAAGACTATTTGCAGCTTTTGGCCGAGAAAGTTCTTGAATCCGACTTAATGCAAAATTCAGAGGTTTATATAGACGGTTTTCATAGTTTTACCCCGCAGGAGCTGCTGGTGGTTGAATCGATGATGAAAACAGCTTCTTTTGTTAAGATCGCGCTGACAATGGATGGAAAATCATTTGAGCATGTTCCGGACGAACTTCATTTATTTCATATGACAAGCACAACCTATCAAACATTGAAAAAAATAGCTGAGCAAAACGATGTTTCAGTTGAAGAAGACGTTCGTTTTATGCAATTGCAGCGTTTTAAGCAAGTGCCGTCGCTTCTCCATTTGGAAAAACAGATTGAATTGCCGGCAGCAAAGCCATTTGAAGGAGACTGCGCCATTACGTTTATGCAAGCTGCAAACAGACAAGCGGAAATTGAAGGGATCGCAAGAGAAATCATCCGTCTTGTCCGTGATGAAGGAAGCCGTTATCGGGATATTGCCCTGTTCATCCGAAATATGTCCGACTACAGAGACTTGCTTGAAAAATTGTTTCAAGATTATGAGATTCCTTTTTTCATAGATGAAAAAAGCCCGATGTTTTATCACCCTTTCATTGAATTTATTCGTTCCAGCCTCGAAATCATGACAGGAAATTGGCGCTATGAAGCCGTTTTTCGCACAGTGAAAACCGAGTTTCTTTACCCGCTTGATGTTGACAAAACGGATATGAGAAGGAAATTTGATATATTCGAAAATTATGTCTTAGCCTATGGAATCCAAGGAGAAAAATGGACGGATCAGAAACGTTGGTCATACAAAAAATATGATTCATTGGATGACGACTGGGAAAAGACGGATGAAGACCGGGAGATAGAAGAACTTGTCAATCAACTAAAGGAGATGATCGTCCGTCCTCTAAGAACATTTGAAAAAAGGCTGCAACGCGCCCAAACGGGAAAAGATATGGCCGCAGCGCTTTACATATATTTTGAAGAAGTGAAGGTACCGGAAAAATTGGAGCGCCTTCGCCTCGAAGCGGAACAAGAAGGCAGATTGATCGAAGCGCGGCAGCATGAACAAGTTTGGAATGCGGTTATTGGACTGCTGGATGAATTGGTCGAAATGATGGGAGATCAGGAAATGACGATCAAATTGTTTGCTGAAGTCCTTGATTCGGGAATGGAAACGATGAAATATGCCCTCGTCCCTCCGGCCATTGATCAAGTCCTTGTTGCCAGTCTGGATCGTTCCCGGTTCTTCGGATTAAAGACTGCGTTTATTGTTGGAGCCAATGACGGAGTTCTTCCGGCGAAACCGGTGGAAGATGGCATTTTAGCGGATAATGAACGGGAACTTCTCCATTATAACGGAATAGAGCTTGCACCGGGTTCGCGCAGAAAACTGCTGGATGAAAACTTTTTCATTTATTTGGCGGTGACAAGCGCTTCAGATCGGCTATATTTGTCATATCCTTTGGCGGATGAAGAAGGGAAGGCGCTTTTGCCTTCAGTTGTTGTCAAAAGATTAAAGGAAATGTTTCCGAATGCCAAGGAAATGGTTTCGCTAAATGAGCCGGAAAGCGAAGAAACGGACGAACAGCTTGCTTTCATCGTCCGGCCCAATGTCGCTTTGTCGGTTTTAACAACAAAATTGCAAAATTGGAAAAAACAATATCCGCTTCATGACGTATGGTGGGATGTATACAATTATTTCCTAAACGATCAGGAATGGAAGCCGAAAGCGAAAAAAGCATTGGCGAGCCTCTTTTATACGAATCGGGAAAAACCGTTGTCAGAAGAAACAAGCAGAAAACTGTATGGGCAAACGATCCAAGGGAGCGTTTCCCGCATGGAACGCTTCAGAAGCTGCCCTTTTTCGCACTTTGCTTCTTACGGCTTGCGATTAAAGGAGAGGGAGTATTACCGATTGGAAGCTCCGGATATCGGCCAGCTGTTCCATGCGGCATTAAAGCTCATGTCCGACCGCCTGCAAAGCATGAGGATGGAATGGCGTGAATTGACAAAGGAAAACTGTGAAAGGCTTGCCCATGATGCCGTTGAGCGGTTGGCGCCTAAACTGCAAAAACAAATTTTAATGAGCACGAACCGCTATTTTTATATAAAGCACAAATTAGAAAAAGTGGTGGCACGCGCTTCAACTATTTTAAGCGAACATGCAAAGGCAAGCGGGTTTGTGCCGATCGGATTGGAAATCACATTTGATGAAAAAAGCAAGCTGCCGCCTTTTCGATTTGAGCTGAAAAACGGGTGTACTTTGGAGGTAGTCGGAAGAATTGACCGAGTCGATAAAGCGGAGAGTTCGAAAGGGGTATTGCTTCGGGTTGTTGATTTTAAATCAAGTGAAAAAATATTAAATTTGGCAGAAGTCTATTACGGACTCGCCTTGCAGATGCTCACCTATCTGGATGTCGTCATTTCCAACTCCTTATCGTGGCTCGGGGTAAAAGCAACTCCGGCTGGCGTTCTATATTTTCATATTCATGACCCGCTTGTGCAAACAACAAAGCATTTGGATGAAGAAGAAATAGAAGAAGAAATTTTTAAGAAATTTAAAATGAAAGGATTGCTTCTCGGCGATGAGGAAGCGATCCGTTTAATGGATCAAATGCTGGAATACGGGCAATCAAAAATTGTTCAAGCAGGTATTAAAAAAACAGGAGAGTTTTATGCTAACTCGCAAATTGCAAGCGAAGAAGAATTCCGCTATTTGCGCTCATTCATCCGCAGCGAATTTCAACGGATCGGAACGGAGATAACAGATGGGAATATTTCGATTTCTCCATATAAATTAAAAGATAAAACGCCATGTACTTTCTGCTCATTTAAATCGGTATGCCAATTTGATGAATCACTGGAGTCGAACCGTTATCGCATTTTAAAAAACTTACAAGGGGAAGAAGTGCTGCAAAAGCTAAAGGAGGAAGCCGATCATGAAGAGTCATGAGCTCAAAAAGCCTGAAAACAGCCAATGGACGGATGAGCAGTGGAAAGCGATCGCTGCGGACGGACAAGATATACTAGTTGCAGCTGCAGCCGGATCAGGAAAAACGGCTGTCCTTGTCGAACGGATCATTCAAAAAATTGTAAGGGAAAGGAATCCTGTCGATGTAGACCGGCTGTTAATTGTAACTTTTACAAATGCAGCAGCCGCGGAAATGCGGAGCAGGATCGGGGAAGCGCTCGGAAAAGAATTGCGCAAACAGCCGTCTTCTCTCCATTTGCGCAGACAATTAACGCTTTTAAATAAAGCTCAAATATCAACACTTCATTCCTTTTGTTTGCAAGTCGTCCGCAAATTTTACTACAAAATTGATATTGATCCTGGCTTCCGCATCGCAGATGATATCGAAATGGAATTATTGATGGAAGACTGCTTGGACGATCTTTTGGAAGAAGAGTACGGCTTAGAAAATAATGAGTATTTTTTTGAGTTAGTCGACAAATATACCGGCGATCGTTCTGATGATGAATTGAAAAATATGATTCGAAAAATGTATGAATTTGCGAGATCCAACCCATATCCGGAAAAATGGCTCGAACGAACGGTTGAAATGTACGATGTGGAGGATATGGATTCCTGTGAACAACTGCCCTTTTTTAAGTATTTATGGAAAGATGTGGCGATTCAGCTTTCTGGATTGAAAAATTTGCTGAAAGGGGCGCTTGATATAACAAAGCTTCCCGGCGGTCCTGCTCCAAGAGCTGAAAATTTGCTTGATGATATAAGCCAAATTGATTACATGATGAGCGCCTCCTCTTGGAAGGAGCTGGGCGAAAGAATCCGCTCATTTAAGGCAACGCGTGCGAAATCTTGCCGGGGAGATGAGTACCGGAAAGAACTCATCGACGAAGTGACAAGCTTGAGAAATGAAGCAAAAAAACAATTGGAAAAACTGAAAAATGAACTTTTCAACCGAAGTTTGGAAAATCAGCTTCAAGATCTAAAAAGCATGAAACCTGTTGTGAAACGTTTAGTCGATATAGTGCGGAAATTTTCCAAAAGATTAGAAGCGATGAAAAAAGAAAGAGGAATTGTCGATTTTTCTGATCTTGAACATTATTGTTTGGAAATTTTATCTGATAAGGATCAGGAAGGCCGTATCATTCCGAGCGATGCCGCTATGTTTTACAAACGGCAATTTCAAGAAGTGTATGTTGACGAATATCAAGATGTCAATCTCGTGCAGGAAGCAATTTTAAAACTTGTCGCCAAAGACGATGAGGAAACAGGAAATCTATTTATGGTCGGCGATGTAAAACAGTCTATTTATCGTTTTCGATTAGCTGAGCCTTTGTTGTTTTTATCCAAATATAAACGGTTTACTCCAACCGGAACACAATCTGGTCTTCGCATTGATTTGGCGAAAAATTTCCGCAGCCGGACAGAAGTACTGGATGCAACAAATTTTATTTTCAAGCAAGTGATGGATGAGA
The DNA here is from genome assembly GCF_056032925.1 of Aeribacillus sp. JST-2. NCBI lineage: Bacteria > Bacillati > Bacillota > Bacilli > Caryophanales > Bacillaceae > Aeribacillus > Aeribacillus sp. JST-2. The sequence continues at coordinate 15,448 of NZ_JBVVUU010000040.1, read as the reverse complement.
CGGTCGGGGAAATCGATTATGATGAAGCGGCGGAATTAAAGCTTGGAGCCAGTTATCCGGAAAATGGCGAAATGAAAACCGAACTTCTCCTCATTGATCGTGGGGAGGAAGAAACTGCCGAAGAAACGAACGAGGAATTGGCTGAATTTGATGAAGACGATTTGGAAACGGCGCAGCTGGAAGCGCGACTGATGGCGAAAAAAGTGAAAGAACTCATTCAAGGCGGTTTCCCGGTTTATGACCGAAAACTCGGCCGCACAAGGCCAGCCGCCTATAGAGATATTGTCATTTTGCTTCGATCAATGCCGTGGGCGCCGCAAATCATGGAGGAGTTTAAACAGCAAGGAATTCCGGTATATGCCAATTTATCCACCGGCTATTTTGAAGCAACGGAAGTGGCAATCATGCTTTCGCTTTTAAAAGTGATCGACAATCCCTATCAAGATATTCCGCTTGCTTCCGTGTTGCGGTCGCCAATTGTCGGCTTAAGCGGCGATGAACTTGCCCAAATCCGGGTTTACCATAAAAACGGAGCCTTTTTCGATGCATTAAGGGTATTTTTGGAAAAGGGAGAGTCATCCGATCGCGCACTGCATGAGAAAGTGAGCGGGTTTATCCAACAACTTGAAAAATGGCGTGACTTCGCACGAAAAGGATCCGTGTCCAATTTGATCTGGCAATTATACAGAGACACACGCTTTTTTGATTTTGTCGGCGGAATGCCTGGAGGAAGGCAGCGGCAAGCCAACCTAAGGGCATTATACGACAGGGCGAGACAATATGAGGAAACCTCATTTAGAGGATTGTTTCGTTTTCTCCGGTTTATTGAAAGAATGCAGGATCGGGGCGACGATCTCGGAGCGGCAAGAGCGCTTGGCGAACAAGAAGACGTTGTCCGGATCATGACCATCCATTCAAGCAAAGGGCTTGAATTTCCCATTGTTTTTTGCGCAGCGTTGTCAAAGCCGTTTAATACGAGAGATCTTTATAAAAAGTATTTGTTCGACAAAGAATTGGGATTTTCTTCCCGTTATGTGGACGATAAAAAAAGAATTGCATACCCCACCCTTCCGTACATCGCAACCAAAAAGAAACTGAAAATGGAAATGCTGTCGGAGGAGCTTCGGGTATTATATGTCGCCCTCACAAGAGCAAAAGAAAAGTTAATTCTAATCGGCACAGTCAAAGACGGAAAAAAAACATTTAAAAAATGGGAGAGCGCACTCACTTGCCGGGAGTGGCTTTTGCCGGATTATGACCGCTCCAAGGCGAAATGTTATTTAGACTGGATCGGCTCCGCCGTCATCCGCCATAAGGATTCGAATATCTTGAGAGAAAAAGAAACAGCAGTAAAGGAAGAAATATATCTGCATCAGGCCAAATTTCACATCGATGTCATTCCTGAAGGTGTGCTGAAAGAAAAACAACCGTACGAGGCTAATTCGACGAATCAAAAAATGGAGGCTTTGCGAAAAGGAATTCCAGTTGACGTCAATACCGGTCTGGCGGATCAAGTACAAAAGCAGATGTCATGGCGTTATTTGTTTTCAGAAACAACCTCTATCCGTTCAAAGCAGTCTGTAACGGAAATGAAGAGAAAATTCGAGGCCAACTCGGATGAATACAGCGATCATCAACTGAAAAAGAGCATGCACGTTTCCTATTTATATAGCCGTCCAAAATTTATGCAAGAAAAATCGCTCACGGCTGCCGAACGGGGCACCGCCATGCATGCTGTTATGCAGCATTTGCTGCTGGATATGGCAATGACGGAGCAGTCGCTTCAACAAACTGTTTATGCTCTTGTCGAAAAAGAAATATTAACAGAGGAACAGATGAACGTAATTGAAATTAGCAAAATATTACAATTTTTTGAATCAGCCATTGGAAAGCGGCTGAAAAAAGCCAAACATGTCCGCCGTGAGGTGCCGTTTACTTTGGGAGTGCCTGTTCATGAAATATATGGAAACGAGCTGTCCCATCTGAACAATGAAGTGGTGATTGTTCAAGGGATGATTGATTGCCTTTTCGAAGATGAGAAAGGACTTGTTCTCTTAGATTACAAAACGGACGCAGTAAAGGGGCGCTTTTCCTCCATTGATGCGGCCAAGCCGATTCTTCTATCCCGTTATCGCGTTCAAATCGATTTGTACGCAAAAGCGGTGGAAACAATCTTTAAAAGGCCGGTTGATGAACGGATTTTATACTTCTTCGATGGCGCATTTTCGATTCATTTATAGACGATTCGATCGTTTCTGCCATTTCTTGAACAGGGGATAAAAAAATGAAAGATCATCACTATTTATGCCCGTGAGGTGATACGATTGAGGATATTGCATACGGCTGATTGGCATCTCGGGAAAACGTTGGAAGGCCGGAGCAGATTGCCGGAACAAGCGGAGTTTCTTGATGAACTGAATGACATTGTCGAAAAGGAGAAAATTGATGTTGTGTTGATGGCCGGAGATGCTTTTGACACAACGAATCCTCCTGCTTTGGCGGAACAACTTTTTTATGAAAGCATTTCAAGGCTATCCGATAAAGGGAAAAGGCCTGTCATCATTATTTCAGGAAACCATGACAGCCCAGAACGATTGCAAGCTGCCGCTCCTTTGGCGAAGGAGCAAGCCATTGAACTGATCGGATATCCGCAAGGGAACGTGATAACCGTTGAATTGCCGAAAAGAAATGAAACGATGAAGCTGGCGGCACTGGCCTATCCGTCTGAGGCAAGGTTAAATGAGCTGCTTTCAAAGGAATACGACGAGATTTTGTTAAGGGAGCGGTACGATGAAAAAATCCGCGACTTGTTTGCCCAATTGAGTCTTGAATTTCAAGCAAACACCGTCAATATTGCCATGAGCCATCTTTATGTAGCGGGCGGAAGCACAACAGACTCCGAGCGGCCGATCGAAGTCGGCGGGGCATATACAGTCAGGGCAACCAGCCTTCCGGAAAAAGCGCAATACGTGGCACTCGGTCATCTTCATCGTCCGCAATCCGTCAAACAGGCGCTGACAAAGGCGAGATATTCGGGATCTCCGCTCGCCTACAGTTTTTCCGAAGCGGGTTATGCCAAATCGGTCACAATCATTGATGTCCAACCAGGAGAGGAAGCGATTGTTTCTGAAATTCATTTGTCGAGCGGAAAACCGCTTGTAAAATGGAAAGCAACCGGCGGAATAGTTCAAGTTCACCGATGGCTTGAAGAAGGGAAGGACAAAAACGCATGGATCGATCTTGAAATTCATTTGACTGACCATCTTTCTTTAGAGGAAATACACCGTCTGCGAAAATGGCATAACGGCATCATCCATATCCGGCCCATTTTTGAAAAAGAAGAAGAGAGAACAAGGCCGGAGAGAAGAAAAAGCCTGCCGATCGATGAAATGTTTAAACGTTTTTATAAAAAGCAAACAGGCGGTGCGGAACCTGGAGAAGAACTTGTCGAGTTGTTTTTGGCATTGCTGGCTGATGAAGTGGAGGGGGATTGACGATGAAGCCGGTTAAGCTCGTGATTGCAGGTCTCAATAGCTATCGCCAAGAGCAGACGATTGATTTTGAAACGCTTTGCGACGGCGGAGTATTCGGCATTTTTGGCCCGACAGGAAGCGGAAAGTCGACCATTTTAGATGCGATTACCCTTGCCCTTTATGGAAAAGTGGAAAGGGCGGCAAATAATACGCAAGGGATTATGAATCATGCGGAAAATCAGCTTTTTGTCAGCTTTACCTTTGACTTGGAAGATGGCCAAACAAAAAAAAGATACACGGTTGAACGCACCTTTAAACGTGTTGACAATATTAAAGTGAATACAAGAGTTTGCCGGCTGCTGGAAATAGGGAACGAAACAGTTGTTTTGGCAGATAAAGCAAGTGAAGTAAATGAAAAATTATTTGAATTGTTAGGTTTGACAATCGATGATTTCACCCGCGCCGTCGTTCTTCCTCAGGGAAAATTTGCTGAATTTCTCTCCTTGAAAGGCTCTGAAAGACGGAAAATGTTTGAACGGTTGTTCAACTTGGAACAGTATGGGGAGACTTTGGGCAAAAAGCTGAAAAACCGCCTGCAGAAGGCAAGACAACAGTTAGCTGAAATTTCCGCTGAGCAAGCAGGCCTTGGCAATGCCTCAAAGGAAGCTTTAAGAGAAGCTGAGGAGACGTTTCAACGAACAGATGCCGAATTGAAGGAAAAAGAAAAACAATTTGAGGAAATAACAAAGGAGTTTGAACAGGCACAAACGATTTGGTCATGGCAGACGGAAAAAAAGCTCTATGAAGAAAAACAGAGAGAGCTTGAGAAGGAAAAGGATAGATTTCTGGAATTAGAGAAAAAACTGGAAAAAGCGGACCAAGCAGAACAGCTGAAGCCTTATGCAGAGGCCTTGCTGGAAAGAAAACAGGAAAAAGAGCGGTTTGAACAAGAAATAATGCATTGGCAGCAAAAAGAAGCCGCTTTGGCCAAATTGTACAAAGAAAGTCAAGAAGCTTTTGAAGCGATGAGGGCTAAAAAGTCGGTTGAAGAACCAACCCTTTTAACAAAGCGGGAGCAATATAAACAGTTTATTGCGCTGGAAGCAGAAATTCAGGAGGACAAAAAATCACTCACCGCCGTCCGCTTTGACTATGAAAATTTGAAAACAAGTCTAAATGCAAAAGAAGAACAGCTTGAAAAGACGAGAGAGCTGTTAAAAAGAGCGGTCGATAAGCAAAATCTATTAAAACTAAAAATCAAAGAAGAAACTGTCGCAAGGGAAGATAGGGAAAAAATTCAAAAAGCGATCCAGCATCAACAGCAATTTCTCCAGATTGTCAAGGAGCAGAAGGATGCCCTATACAATAAAAAGAAAAAAGAAACGCAGCTTGAAGCAGTTAAAGAAAAGATAAACAAAGCCGTTCAACGAAAAAATGTGGCAGGCAAACACCTTGCCGCATGCTTTGTCCAATTGCAAAATCTTTATCATCTTGTTTGTGATCGAATGAGGGAACATGAATTCTTTGCAGAAGCATTGAAGGCTGATTTGCAAAAAGCGCAAAAACAGATGGAAAATGAACGCATCCAACAGGCGGCCTTTTATCTTTCACAACAATTAGCCGATGGCGAGCCTTGCCCTGTATGCGGCTCAACAAATCATCCCGCCCCAAGCGTCCATGTTTCTTCTGAGCGATTGAAAGCCTCCGCAAAAAAAATTGAGGAATTAAATGAGGTTTTGGAAAAATGCCAGCAAGTTGAACAGCTTTTTTTCCCGCTAAAACAGCAACTTGAACAGCTTTCAGAAGACTTGTTGGCAGAGCATAGTTTTTTAAACGGAATACATGAAACGGCAGCTGCCACATCTGAGCCGCTCATGAAGGATCTTACAGATGTTCAACAAGCACAAAGCATGTTTCAAACGGAATGGAAAGCTTTGCAACAAGACTACTTAGAAATAAAGGAAACGATCAGAAAAACGGTTTTCGAATTCCGTGATGCAAAGCAAATGGCGGCGCAAGTTGCTCCGATGCTGGAAGAAGGCGAAAAAGAATTAATTGAAATCAATGAAACGTTGGAAAAGATCGAACGAGCGCTGCAAGAAGAAGAAAATCGGTGGAATGCATCATATCCTGAACTTGAAATGGATAAAATGGACGAATATGTCCGTCAAATCAGTGAAAAAGATGCGATGGTTGAACAATTGCAGGAACGCATCGAAAAAAGCGTGGAATTTATTCAAGAAAAAGAACAAGAAGTTGAAAAATTAAGACAAGAAACGTTGGCACTTTCCAATCAAATGGCAGCAAAAAAAGGGGAAATGGACAGGCTGTCCGAACAGCTGATGGCCAAACAAAAGCGCTTCAAACAACAAGTGAAAACAGACGGCAATCTTTTCAACGAACTAAAACAAATTGAAGAAGATCTTGAAAGTTTAAAAAGAGAAGAACAATCAGCTTATGAACGCTTTCAACAAGCACAAGCTGATTATCAACGGGTGGAAAGCAAGCTGCATACGGCAAAAGAGCAATTGAAGGAGGCAGAAAAAAGGTTTGAAAAAGCGGAAATTCAATGGAATGAACGAATGCGTCCATCAACAATTTTTTCAAACGTGAAGGAAGTGATGGATGCAATGTTGCCGGAGAATGAAAAGCAGACGATCAAAGGTGATCTGGAAACATATAAAAAAGAAACGGAAAGTGTGGCCTCGGCCATTGAACAACTGGATAGAAAGCTGGCCGGCCGGATGCTCGAAGAGGAAAAATGGAAAGACATCCAAAAAAGGAAAGAAGAAGCATGGAAAATAGTAAATGAAGCTAGAGAGAAAAAAGGAGCGGCTTATCAGCAGCTGGAAGTGTTATTGGTAAAACATCAACGATATATGGAACTTGAAGAGAAAAAGAGAGAACGGGAGCTTTTGCTGGAGCGTTTGGAAAAACTCCAGACTGTGCTCAAAGGAAACAGTTTTGTAGAATATTTGGCGGAGGAGCAGCTGGAACAAATCAGCTTTGATGCCTCCGTTCGCCTTGGTGAGTTGACAAGACAAAGATATGCGATTGAAGTGGATTCAGAGGGTGGATTTATTATGCGCGATGATGCGAACGGAGGAGTCAAACGCCCTGTCTCCACTTTATCAGGAGGGGAAACATTTTTAACTTCTTTAGCGTTGGCATTGTCTTTGTCTGCGCAAATTCAGCTGCATGGAAAATACCCGCTTCAATTCTTTTTCCTTGATGAAGGATTTGGCACGCTTGATGCCGAACTGCTGGATACGGTTGTCTCTGCTTTGGAAAAACTGCAGTCGCAAAACTTGTCCGTCGGAGTGATCAGCCATGTGCAAGAACTGAGAGAACGCTTGCCAAAACGGCTCATCATCGAACCGGCTGAACCTTCCGGAAAAGGGACGACGGTTCGAATGGAAACGATATAGTAAACCTTTATCATCTAATAAATAAGAAAACCAGCGGCTATTTATTAGCCGTCTGGTTTTGATCATTTACATCAGGATCAACTCCAGTTGCGATACTGAACCCGTTATTGATAATGTGGAAATCCCCTGTGCTGCCGCTTCCGGCGCCGTTAATCGATTTTGAGGCTGCTTTCGGTGATAAATAAAAGGAATCTCCGAAATGAACAACACCGCCGGAAACGGAATTAATTTTAATTGGTCCAACAATCGCTGGCATGCGGAAACATCCTTTTCTCTTTTCTCTTTGCTATTTTATGCAAAGAAAAACGTTATTGTTCAGGTTATCCCTTTAACTGGCGAATATGCTTAATTCTTGATTCCCCTTTTATATGGTTAGCAGACCCGAATTGAATGACGCTTGATGAAGAGGCGGCCAAAACTTTGACATGATTTACATGAATTGTTGGAGATTCATTCACAAAGGCAATTTCAATTTTTTCTGTCAAGGATGGCTGCGGAATGGTTTCGTGAAAAAGTTGATAGTTTTCAAACGAACCTTCCCTGCCGTAAAACAATTCATGTTCTCTTTGAATAGCTAAAACTTTAACTTTCGGCTCCATGTTGATGGTGTCGCCGATTTGAACAACGGAATTGATGTCGATTGAATTAATTTGCGCCAAGCGAATGTTGGAGAGGCGTTTTAATAAAAGCATAGGTCAACTTGATAAAGGAACAAACGGGCCGATTATTAACGATTCCGGCGGTGTATCAAAAACCGATGAAAGGGAAATTTTATTTGCATCGCCTACTAAAAAAACAGAAGAACTGGAAACCCCGATAATTTTCACCATTCCAACGTTCAGCCCCCGGTTGATGACCGTAAAATTCATGAGAAGTCTTCACCTTTCTTTTGATTTGGAAAATGCTTCAAGAAATGGGCGATCGACTGTTCAATATCTTTTTTCACTTGTTGATTGATCAATTGAACTTTTTCTTGCACATCTGTTTGATCGTGCAGACGGAGATGCTCTATATAATAAGCCAATCTGCCGTCAATTTGCCTTCTAATGTCTTCTATCATAAGAGCAGCGTACGTGTCATCCAATGACAATTGATTGTTTTCCGAAAGCTCTTTAATTTTTTTTGGACATTCCTCTTTTAAATAGTTTTCTATTTTTTCACGACATTGTTCATAAATTTGCTTTTTTAATTCCCGCAGAAAATCATTTGCTTCCACTTGATCGTTTTGCACTTCAAATTGATCGATTGCGGATGGATCATTAGGGTTTAAACCGATATTCAGCACTCCCTCAAGCTTTTCAACTTTTAATTGGTCAAATTTATACTCGATTTTTTCAATGTTCGTATAAGGCTTGTTTTTTAATTCCTCCAATTGTTCTTCAAGGAAACGGCAAGTTTTTTCCAATTGATCAACCCTTTTGTTTTGGGATAGGAGATGCTGTTCAAGTTTCATGAGATATTGCAAGAAAACTTGCAGTTGATAATCCATCCTTCGCCACCTGCCTTTAACCGCTATGGATACTTTATTTATATGCCTCCGATGGAAAGAAGTGCATGCTCAAACGGCAGGAGGCTGAAGAGAAATAATGGACGCGCTGGCCTTTCCGCTCGCAAAAGGGGCAGGGGCTTTGAAACCGCCAGTATTATATAAATGGGATAGAGGTTTAATGATCCCGGCGCTTCCAATTTGCAGGACTGATGAATTGGCGATCGTGCCAATTCGTATAGAATGAATTTGGATCGTTTGTTGCACATAAAAATTCATATGATGAACCACCTCTAGGCATTCAAAACTTGCGGTTGATCAACAAGATCGCTGTCGAATGTATTTGTAACACTGTTTTGGTTAAGGATGGAAAGACCGTCACCTACATTAAACGAACCTGCACCGGCAAATGTTTTTACTTCGCTGTGTGGAGATATCGTGATGACATCGCCGACATGCACAACACTGGCGGTTCCGACAGTTATCACTTTTATAGCACCGACAATCGCTGGCATGGAACCTCATTCCTTTATTTTGAGAAATGTACTGCTGACATTTGAGCTACCATCAGCATATGATGTATTTACAAAAGTTGTGATAAACGTTTAATAAAGCGGATTTTGGCCGGGTTTTGCGCAAAAGAAATTTTGAAATCGATTCATCATCTTGATCATTAACATATAAATGTCAAACAGGAGATAGTTTGTCACGGAGAAGGCAATTTGCTTGCCAAAATGTTGAAAAAAAAGTTTGTAAAATTCATTATTCACACTTGACATATATGATTTATGTGATTAGAATGTATTTCAAAAAATGTCACCAGTTTTTAGATTTTTTTCGTGCAAATCTCTACTATTTTAGTCGAGATTCTCTTACCAATTTTTAGGGGGAGGGGGTATTTGGTGAAAGTTTCAAGCAAGGGAGAATATGCGTTGCGCGCTTTACTTGTACTCGGCCAACAGCCGGGAAGAGTATATTCAATCAATGAAATCTCCGAACAAACACTTGTAACTGTAAAATATTTGGAACAAATTTTACTTCAATTGAGGAAACTGGGTTACGTACAGAGCAAAAGAGGCGCACAGGGAGGATACATGCTTCATGTATCTCCTGAGAACGTTAATATAGGGGAGGTTATTCGCCAAATTGAAGGCCCTTTATCGCCGATGGGGTGTGCCAGCGTAACGGCTTACGTGCCATGTCCATTGGAAGAAGGGTGCTTATTAAAGCCGCTTTGGACAGTTGTGCGTGACACGATCGCTCACGTTTTGGAACAAACGACATTAGAAGATCTATTAAATAAAAGAATTTCATCGGCGACAGGAGGGGAGAAGTTTGTTAACAACAAAAATTGAGCAAGAGTGGATTGAAAGGATTATCCGTTCACTGGAAGATTTGGAATACGGATCTGTGCAAATCATTGTCCATGACTCAAAAATTACCCAAATCGAGAAGTTGGAAAAATTCCGTTATCCTTTAGAGAAAAGGAAACAAAAGGAGGGAGAGGAAAAATAAAACTGTTCCGTTATAAAATAATAGATTACAAGAGGCCGTCGATCGGACCACCGAAGACTCCTCGCATCTTGCTTTCATTTGTTTCATTTTAGCAGGATGGAGGGGTCTTTTTTTAGCCGAGAAAAGATCCATATTGTTTGATAAAGACACTTAAAAAGTAATCGGCTATATTCGTCCCTATGAAGTGCGTCTTACCCGCAGCAACCAAAACCAAAAATCAATTCAAGTGAAAGTTCGCCGCATAAACTCTTATGGTTCGATCGTTCGGGTAGAATTGGAGAAACCCGGCCTGTAGGATTTAATCGAAGTAGAAATGAGCGTCAACCAGGCAAATCAATTGAGATCCTTTATGCTGATTTAGAAAAAATTAAATTTTTTCAGCACCATCGTTCGCAAAATGAAAAATCATCTCCATCTTTGTTTTTCAGCCGCCAAACGGAGAAACAAGATCTTCTTGCAACTAGGAAGGAATTTTCAAGTATTGGCTAATTTTTTATCAGCACAAAGGAGGATATAAAAATGAAGAACAAATATGGCAAATCTTTAATTCTACTGTTTTTTATCATGATCGTTAGTATTTCCGTTTTATTCGGCTGTTCAGGTGCAGAAAAGAATGGAAAAGCAGCTGGTGAAAGCCAAGAAAATAAAGATGAAAAAATCATTAGAATCGGTTATCAAAAATATGGAACATTCAACATCTTAAAAAAACAAGGAACACTTGAAAAAACGTTGGAGAAATACGGGTATTCTGTGAAATGGATTCAATTTCCGGCTGGGCCTCAGCTTTTGGAGGCATTAAATGTCGGCAGCATTGATATCGGACATTCCGGAGAAGTTCCTCCAATATTTGCTCAGGCGGCAGGAACGGATTTTGTTTATATCGCACATGAGCCGGAAAGCCCGCTGTCAGAAGCTATTCTAGTTCGAAAAAATTCATCCTTCCGTACTGTTCAAGATTTAAAAGGGAAAAAGGTTGCCCTTAATAAAGGTTCCAATGTCCATTATTTGCTTATAAAGGCTTTGGAGGATGCAGGGTTGAAAATCAGCGATATTAATCCGCAATATCTGGCTCCCGGAGATGCAAGGGCAGCTTTTGAGCAAGGGAGTGTTGATGCATGGGTCATTTGGGATCCATACTTTGCTTTAGCTGAAACGGAAACGGACGTTAAGGTCTTGGCAGATGGCAAAAATTTAGTCAAAAACAGGGAATTTTATTTTGCACGCAAAGAGTTTGCAGAAAAACACGGTCAAGTTATTGATGTGTTATTGGAAGAAATAAATAATACCGATCGGTGGGCGAAAAATGCTCCGAAAGAAGTGGCAGAACTATTGTCTCCAGAACTGGGAATCGATGTCCCTGCGCTTGAAAAAGCAGCTAAAAGAAGAACATACGGTGTACAGAAAATAAGCGAACAAGTTCTAAATGAACAACAGATGATAGCAGATACGTTTTATGAACAAAAATTAATCCCTGAAAAAATTCATGTAAAAGAAGCAGTTTTAAATAGATGAATAAACAATGGACCGACCGGAAAACTGGAGGTTCCTGTTCAACATTACAAATGCTGAAGAGGGACCTTTTTGTTTATATAAATCTTTTAAAAATGAACATAGGGGGAATGGCAATTGAACATTTTTTGGTTTATTCCAACACACGGTGACGGGCGTTATTTAGGGACTGCCATTGGAGGGCGCGCAACAGATTTGTCTTATTACAAACAAATTGCTCAAGCTGTGGATAGTCTCGGTTACAGCGGGGTGCTCATTCCAATTGGGAGATCTTGCGAAGATCCTTGGATTATTGCCTCATCTCTAATTCCCGTAACAAATCATTTACGTTTTCTAATAGCAGTTCGGCCGGGATTAATGGCACCTTCCGCAGCTGCAAGGATGTCGGCGACATTTGATAGAATTTCTAATGGACGTTTACTGGTAAATGTTGTAACAGGCGGTGATCCCATCGAACTGAAAGGTGATGGCATTTTTTACGATCATGATGAACGATATGAGGTAACAGACGAATTTTTAACAATATACCGAAAATTACTTCAAAGTGAAAAAGTCGATTTCACAGGTCGTTATTTGCGGGTTGAAGGAGCAAATCTCTTGTTCCCGCCAGTGCAAAAACCGTATCCGCCCATCTTTTTTGGAGGTTCATCAATAGCTGGACATCTAGCGGCGGCCAAACATGCTGATGTTTATTTGACATGGGGAGAGCCGCCAAAACAGGTTGCTGAAAAAATTAATCAAGTTAGAAAATTGGCAGAAGATCAAGACAGAACGATCCGCTTCGGAATTCGCCTGCATGTGATTGTCCGGGAAACAGATGAGGCAGCATGGGATGCAGCGGAACGGCTGATCAAATATGTTGATCATAAAACGATAGCCGCTGCACAGAAAGTATTCGCCCGCTTTGATTCAGAAGGGCAGCGCAGGATGTTGGAACTGCATAATGGGGATCGAAAATCGCTTGAAATCAGCCCGAATTTATGGGCTGGCATCGGACTGGTGCGCGGCGGCGCAGGTACGGCGCTTGTCGGCAGTCCGCAAACAATAGCGGAAAGAATGAAAGAATATGCCGATCTCGGCATTGAGACATTTATTTTATCCGGCTACCCGCATTTAGAGGAAGCATACAGAACAGCTGAGCTGTTGTTCCCTTACTTGCCGCTTGAAAATGTTCAAAGAAAAAATGAACTTCTTTTGCCCGGGCCTTTTGGTGAAATTATAGCTAATAACGATTTGCCTTCAGAAATGGAGAGAATCAGAAAATGAAAAAATTTTTCTTTTCCGAACCGGTAAAAAAACAAATGATTCCATGGCTTTTGCCGATATTGATTTTAATCGTTTGGCAATTGTTATCCTCTAATGGAATTCTTTCAACAAAAATTTTGCCTGTTCCGTCGGACGTTGTGATGGCAGGGATCGAACTTTTTCGCTCTGGTGAATTGACCGCGCATCTATTGATCAGCTTTAAACGAGCCATCATCGGATTTATCATTGGCGGAAGCGTTGGTTTGTTTTTAGGGCTTCTTAACGGTTTGTTTCCGATCGCTGACAGAATTCTTGATACAACGATTCAAATGGTGCGCAATATTCCACATCTTGCCATGATTCCTCTTGTTATCCTTTGGTTCGGTATCGGTGAAGAAGCCAAAGTGTTTTTAGTGGCGATTGGGGTGTTATTCCCAATATATGTGAATACTCTTCACGGCATTCGATCAGTTGACCAAGGATTGATTGAAATGGGAAGTGTGTACGGCCTTCGTTCGTGGCTTCTCTTTTGGCAAGTGGTATTGCCCGGCGCCCTTCCGTCCATTTTAGTCGGTATCCGTTATGCATTGGGGATCATGTGGTTGACCTTAATTGTTGCAGAAACCATTTCCGCGGACTCAGGAATCGGGTATATGGCAATGAATGCCCGGGAATTTATGCAAACAGATGTTGTATTGCTTAGTATCGTTTTATATGCATTATTTGGAAAAATGGCAGATTCGCTGGCAAAATGGCTCGAAAAAAGATGCTTAAATTGGAATCCGAACTATCAAAACTTGTAATGTGCAGGGGGGATACATGTGGAACCTTCAACTTTCGGAACCTATCTTCAAATCTCAGGTTTAAAGAAACAATTTGGAAATCAGCAAGTACTCGGCGGAATAGATCTTGAGGTGAAACCAGGGGAATTTGTAGTAATTATTGGCCGAAGCGGCTGCGGAAAAAGTACGCTGCTTCGCTTAATTGCCGGATTAGATGAACCAACTTCTGGAGAAATCAAGGCCAACGGAGAGTGGTTGAAAGGATTAAATCCTGAGGTTCGTATCATGTTCCAAGATTCCAGACTTTTACCGTGGAAACGTGTGATTCAAAATGTCGCGATTGGAATGAAAAAAGAAGATTGGCCGAAAGCCGAATTGGCTCTAAAACAAGTTGGACTGTACGATAGGGCTAAGGAATGGCCAAATGTTTTGTCAGGTGGACAAAAACAGCGGGTGGCGCTTGCTCGGGCATTAGCCAGCAAACCAAAATTATTGCTGTTGGACGAACCATTAGGTGCATTGGATGCTTTAACGAGGATTGAAATGCAGCGTTTGATCGAACAGTTATGGATGGAACAAAGATTTACAGCTATGCTGATTACACATGATGTAGAAGAAGCGGTCGCGATGGCAGATCGGGTTGTTTTAATCGAAGATGGAAAAATTGCAATGAATCTTCCTATTAAATTCCCCCGTCCGCGGCAACGCGGAAATGCCGCATTTGCCGCTCTTGCGGAAAAAATTCTCCGCCGTGTGATGGGAGAGGAGGAAGAACGGCCGGCTGCATACGTCAGGCAAACGCGTAACACCTTTTATTCATAGGAATCATTGGAAAACGGACTGTTTTACATTTTTAAGGGGGATGTTAATGAAAATTATAAAATGGGGTATGTATCTTTGGGCAATGTTCCTTTTTTTGTTTTTGATCACTGCCTGCGCCAAAGAAGAAACAAATGGGATTTCAAGTAAGCAGACCACTAAAGGCGGCGAGGCGCCACTTGCAGACAAACTAAGAATAGGCTATCAAAAATCATCTATTTTGCTTTTTTTAAAGGAGAAAGGGAGTTTAGAAAAAAAATTGTCAAAGCAGGGAGTAAAGGTAAGCTGGCATGAATTTCAATCAGGGCCGCCGTTATTAGAGGCGCTGAATGCCGAAAAAATTGATATAGGGTATGTGGGCGGCGCACCCGCTGTGCTCTCCGGAGCCGCCTCGGATTCTGAATTAATCTACCTTGCCTATGAACCGGAAGTGTATCGAGCGATTGTTGTACCGGAAAATTCAACTATCAAAACGGTCAAGGATTTAAAAGGGAAGAAAGTGGGCTTTGGAAAAGGATCAAGCGCCCATTATTTGGTTCTTACTGCTTTAGAGCATGCAGGGCTGACTTTGGATGATATTACACCTGTCTATTTGCAGCCATCTGATGCCAGAGGAGCTTTTGAACGAGGCAGTATTGATGCTTGGGCAATTTGGGATCCTTACTTGGCGGACGCAGAAAAAAATGGGGAAGCCAGAATTATTGCCGATGCAAGCGGGCTACCGCGCCAATATGGTTTCATCGTTGGAAGACGCCATTATTTTCAAGAAAATCGTCAAATTCGAAAAAACGTTATTAACGAGTTGGAAGCGATTCACGAAATGATTCAAGCAGATAAAAAAAGTGCTGCTGAGCAGTTTTCAAGAAATACGGGCATTTCAAAAAATGTGTGGGAGCAGACTTTAAACAGAAGGGAATATGGGGTGTTTGCCCTTACGGCTGAAGTAATAGACGCCCAGCAGAAACTTGCCGATGCTTTTTTGGAGGTTGGATTGATACGCAAGAAAGTAACTGTGCAAAATGCTGTCTTTTCAGACTAAACATTAAAAAAGAAATTTTACGATTGAAAAATTTCTATTATTATGATAGATACGTTATAATGCCTTGGAAAAACTTAACTGTAGTTGAGCAATTTTCATTACAATAATTACCATGTAAAAAGAGACAAACGGAGTACCCCTTATGCCACATG
>NZ_JBVVUU010000039.1:0-21642 GCF_056032925.1 Aeribacillus sp. JST-2 | reverse complement strand
TGGCAAGCCTTTTTTTATGCCATGAAGCTCTGCACTTTTTTGTTGCAGAACTCTGTACTTTCATTTTGCACTAAACATCCGAGCCCAACATGCATAACTTTAAAATAGTTCAAGAAAACATGTAGCCTTATAGTATGAATGTTGTTGCTGATGGGAATGTAAGAGCCTTGTAGATATTCTACAATTTGAAGAGCAAAGATTCGTATGACAGGAATTCAAAAATAGAAAATGGAGGAATCTTAATGAATATTAATGATGGCATTTCACATAACTTGCACAACTTATCTAAACAATGTACCAACCCGTACTGTAAAAATCCAAATTGTAAATGTGGAGATCAATGTAAATGCACACCTAAAAACCAATGTGGCAGTAAGGAAGCAAATCCTCCAAAAATGATTCTCTCTAAATTTGTAGACGAACTTCCTATCCCACTTGTTTTAAAACCTCGTCTGAAAAATGAATTCTATACTTATTACGAAGTAAATATGACTGAATTCAAGCAGTCACTTCATAGTGAGTTACATGATACAACGGTTTGGGGCTATGAAGGCGGCTATCCGGGACCCACCATTGAAGTAGAAAGCGGAGAAAAAGTGTTCATTAAATGGATCAACAATCTACCAGATAAGCATCTTTTGCCGGTAGACTATACGGTGCATGGTGCCCATGTGGATGTTCCGGAAGTACGAACGGTGGTACACGTACATGGCGCTAGTGTTGAATGGGAAAGCGATGGCTACCCAGAGGCTTGGTTTACACAGGGATTCAAACAAGTCGGTCCATATTTTAGAAAGCAAATATATCGATATGATAATTACAATCGAGCTTGTACGCTCTGGTATCATGACCATGCGCTTGGTATCACGAGGCTCAATATATATGCTGGATTGGCGGGATTCTATCTTATCAGAGATCATCGGGAACGTTTATTGAATTTACCAAGTGGAAAATATGAGATCCCACTTATGATACAAGACAAGACTTTTAATAAAGATGGTTCTCTTTATTACCCGAAGCAACCAGAAAAAACAATCCCGGAATTAGAAACGTCGATAATTCCTGAATTTATCGGGGATACCATCTTGGTAAACGGAAAAGTATGGCCTTATCTAAAAGTAGAACCCCGTAAATATCGATTCAGGCTGTTAAATGCATCTAATACCCGTTTCTATAGGATAAAGCTGGATTCGGGACAACTTTTTTATCAAATCGGAACCGACAGAGGATTCATGCAACACCCGATAGGAGTCAAAGAAATCATGTTAGCACCTGCAGAACGAGCAGATGTGATCATTGATTTTACCAATCTTGGAGGCAAGAATATTGTCATGACAAATGATGCCCCCGCTCCTTTTCCAACCGGAGATCCCCCAGATGAAAATACAGGTACAGTGATGCAGTTTAGAGTGACTCTTCCACTGTCAAGTGTAGATACGAGCGTAATTCCGGCTTATATGATGCCTCTTCCAAAAATAAAAGAACAGTCAGCTTCAAAGATACGATACTTAACATTAAATGATAATATGGATAAGTACGGTCGTGAATTCATGCTATTGGATAATAAACAGTGGGATGCTCCCATAACAGAAAATCCAAAATTGGGAACAACCGAAATATGGTATCTAATAAACTTAACTACGGATTCACACCCTATTCATATTCACTTAATTGATTTTCAAATATTAGACCGGAGAGATTTCGATGTAGAACAGTATAACAAGGAGAAAATTATCCAATATACGGGTCCGGCGATACCTCCCGAACCACAAGAACGAGGATGGAAGGATACAGTAAGAGCTAATCCTAACCAGGTAACTCGAATTATCATGAAGTTTGGTCCTTATACAGGGTTGTATGTTTGGCACTGTCATATTTTGGAGCATGAGGATTATGAGATGATGAGACCGTATATTGTTATCCGATAATAGACTGTGCTCTATCAAAAATAATTGCTTGAACTAGTACCTCTTTTTTCTTTGATGATATGTTATTAAAAATTTAATATTATGCAATAAAGACACATTAGATTTTCCGGAAATACAAAATTATTTTTACTTATTAAGCTAGCCTGACCGTTAGTCAAATAAGAAAAAGCTGCCGAAGCAGCCTTCCTTTATTAAACTCTTGCACCCGTTAGTTCAAGAAAAGTATACCTTTCAGCAAAAATCCAAAGGGTGCACTTTTGTGCAGTATTTTTCTTTTTTTAGATGGAAATGCATAAGCCTGTTACACGTTAGTTTGCTTATACTCTACGAATCACTTTTTTGTTTTTTTCCATTTTAAATTATTTGATTGAGTGTTACCTGCGATCTAAAAAGGAGTTCGAACGAACGCAAAGTGAGGTAATATCTTAAAGCTTGATTAATTTATTTTCTTATCGAATGTACTTGTGCGAGCCGTCACAGTAGGGCTGCTTTTGAGATAGTCCACAAATGCAATCATTTAATCCCTTTCCATTGAGAATTTTCTGCATACATTTTTCAACCCTTGACTCTCGAGTTTTGGATTTTTTGGCTTTAGAAAAATAAAGAATGTATTCTCTTTGTCGTCCCGGCGTCAATGCTTCAAAAGCAGTTTTCAAGGCAGGGATTTCATCGAATTTATTTTGAAGTTCTTCAGGAATTATGAATTCTGTATTCTTTTTAAAATTCACTTCCAAACCGGCTTTTTCAACTTCAATGGCTTCATAAATATAGGCTTTCAAGATGGCTTCCATTTCAATTATTTCTTGAACATTGGTGAACCGAATCTGGCGCGCCGCCTGTACATTCTCCGTTTGTTGGATTAGAATCCCATGGGCATCCTGTAACAAGGCACCTTTGTGAAACAGAAGCGCACAATATTCTTTAAATCCATGTATTAAAACTATGTTTTTTTTCTCAAACGTGTAACAAGGATGCCTCCACTTAAATTCTTCGGTCAGCCCACAGTCAAGAACGATATTTCTCAACTTCTCATATTCTTCCTTCCACTTTTTGGCTTTACTTAAAAATTCATCAACCTTTGGATTCAATCTACTATTTGTCATCAAGGAACACCCCTCTTCAATATTTAGATCAGCTGACAGTCAAGAATGATCATTCTCAATTTCTCCAATTCTTTCTGTCACTTTTTGGATTTACTTGAATATTCATCAAGCTTGAATCATTTTCCATGACCCACTTGGCAAGCTTGCTTGATCTTACGGCAAGAAGGCATCTAAACAGTTAATATTGTTGGCAATTATTAAACTTAGGTAGGTTATTTGGCATGCGCATTTTTAGTATATCATGTATGTCTCAAATTTTTTTATGTAAAAACGTTGACAAGCTATTAGCTGGTTTAGCTAAATAAGAAAAATACAACAAAAATGGCAGCCAAATCTTCAACTCTTGCACCCAAAGGGCTGCCCCCTCAACGTCTTCCACTCCATCATTGCGGCATACATTTGCTACCTTGTTACGATAAGAAAATGTTAATCTGTGTACCGTATAAGAACTACTCGGTCATGAAAGTTTAACTATGGCTTAAGTGAAACTCGCTAAGGGGCTCATCCCTCTCTTTTTTGCATATAAATAAACGAATAGAAAGGCCTAAATCCAAACGGGAGAAACAATTATCTCGACAACAAGATACATAAGAGAATCTTTCCATTATCGATCGTATTTTCATTTACCTATTCCTCATTTTTCCCAACATCCATGTAATTGCATCAGACTCATTAGTAAACATTTCTCCAGAACAACCAAACATCTTTGATATCATTATTCCAGCTAAGGGTTTATATAATTTCAGCAATTTATCAGAATTTGTAACCATTGCTACACCGACGCAATATTGCTTTAGGAGAGGTTTATTTTTCTTCAACCAACCATTAAACCATTTGGTTGCTTCAGGATTTTTCTGATGATCTCCGTTTCTTATAATAATGATTCCGAATGTCTGTTGCTGCTTTAATTTTTCTTCAAGAATCTTAACCAATTCTCGCATATGGTCCACTGTAACAGAAGTACCTACTTCGTATTTAATTAATTTATCAGACATCTGTTCGATTTTCATTGATTCTCAACCTTTCTTTTTAGTTTTCCATTTCGATCTTAATGCCAAAAAAGCAGCCGTGAGAAACGATAAAACCCACATGCATGAGACACCTCCAACTATATGTATCATTCCTATACACCGCTTGCGCGTCTCTTCCTTGTTTTCACTGCTATGAGAGAATAAACAATCCTGCAAGCAAAATGCACAAGATATATCAAAATAAAATACTTACGGTATGCCTAACCTACGTATAGCTGAATCTATCCTATGGAGACTGTTTTAAGTGATCGATAATAATTATCATTCACAAATCAATTTTTGTGCTACCTGTTGAGGAAGTTTTTTTCCCTGTAGAAGGAGAAAATAAGAAAAACCCTTCAAGCACTTTCATGTGTTTGAAGGGTTAGGCTTATCGTTTATGGTCATCCTGCACACTGCCTTTTATTCCGGCCTGTTGATATATCTGTTTTAAGTATTCGCTGGGATTGCATCCATATTGTTTTCGAAAAGCTGTTGTAAAATTACTTATATTACTATATCCAAGAGAAATGGCGGTTTCTCCAACATTCATTCCCTTAGATTCCATGAGCCAAAGGGCTTTTTTCATCCGTTCTTTACGGACAAATTCGAACACCGTCATGCCGAACAATTCACGAAATCCTTTTTTCAGTTTAAATTCATTGAGCCCTGTTCGTCTAGCAAGCTCCCGAATCGACAATGGCTTTTCTAAATGGTTTACAGCCAACCATCTGACTTCTTTCAGCCTGTCGATATCATCGGGACGAAGTGAAAACTTCCGTCTCCAAAAAAAAGATTTATCAATGTGTTCCTCACCAAACAGAGCAATAAACTCCATTACCTTGCTTTCCAAATATAATCGTCTCAACGCTCCCCTATATGTACAATCAATCAAATCATGGACACATCTTTGAATAGCAGGCGAGACTTGGTAATGGTCAATGCTCCCTTTAAAACGCAACAGCAATGTTTCTACCTTATCTCTATCATCCTCGTCATCCAAGTATCGGAAAAGTTGATCAGGACATAAACGGATTTCTAGAGACCGAATTGGAATGTTCGCCTTCTTTTCCATGTAAATCTGTACATCTTCTAGATAACAAACGTTGCCGGTCTGCTCACTCGTATAATGCTCTTTGCCGTTCCAAGAGCAATATATCTCACCGCTCACACTATAGTTCAATTCAAAAATACGGCAAGCTTCTTGAACGTGGAGCTTTAAATCCTGTTTCAGTGTCATATTCGAAATGACGATTTCCATTCCTGGGCGAATTCGCATTCGGGTAACCGTTCCGTTCCCAATATGTGAAGGCAGGAAAAACTGTTGTTCCCAATCATTGTTTTGAACATGTCCATGCACAAGTTGACTGAAATGATCAAAATAATCGTGAATATCCCTAATCAATAAATGTGAAGTCAACATAATCCCCCTTCCACAACCCATTAATGATAATGATTATCATTTTTATTATATTGAATTTCTTTATCCATTCCAATATATAAAGAAAATTTTGATAAATTGCTGTTTTCCTTTTTACCAGAACAAATTCCATCACTTCCTGTTCAATTATATGAAATGTTTATCATTTTTTTAAAGCAACGATTAATCTATACCCACAATTTTGCTGCGGCGTTCAAGGAATACAACATCACGCCATACGCCATTTAACTTTCCTAAACGTTGTCGTATACCAACTTCACGAAATCCAACACTTTGATGTAAACGTAAGCTTGGTATGTTTTCAGGGAAAATCCCTGCATTTAATGTCCAAAATCCTTTTGCTTCCGATTCTTTGATCATGGCTTGCAGAAGTTGTTTTCCAACACCATTTCCTCGGCTCACATCTCGAACATACACACTCACCTCTCCCACTCCTGCATATACGCAGCGATCTGATACTTTACTGATCTTACACCAGCCTTGAATACCTTTTTCATCTTCAGCAACCAGACACAAGTTTTCAGCAATTGTCGATTCCCAATTTTCGAATGATGGCACTGTCGTTTCAAACGTTGCTTGTCCTGTCGCAATTCCTTGCTCGTAAATTTCCTTCACTTGCAGCCAATCCTCTTTGTAAAAGCTGCGAATGTTCATATTTAATCTCTCCTTATTTTTTATATAGAAAAGGCACTAGGAATCGCCCTACTGCCTTTTCTATGTCACAAAAACAACACTTACGATTAAATGTAGATGGGCAACATCCATAACGGTTTTGTATGCAATCTCTTCACTTTTTTCATGAGATCGGAATCATCATGGAAAACAAATTGCTCAATTTGTCTTACCTAACGGTTTCTGATCTGTTACACCACGTTTTTTAAGGTTTCATTGCTTTTATGACCGCAGAAGCAATGTAATCTTCGATGTTCGCTCCAGGCACCCAGTTTTTGATAAACTCCTTCGATTCATCTTTCGGTTCAATGGTGATCTGTATGAATCCACTCTGTTGCAACAATGATTCCAGTTCTCTAATTGATGCCGCTCCTGATACGCAGCTCGAATACAAGACATCCATATTGTTTTTGATTTCCGATGGAAGCTCTGCTGTCGCTACAACGTCGGAAATGACAAGGCGACCACCTGGTTTCAGCACACGATAGGCTTCCTTGAACACTTGGGGCTTATCTGGAGAAAGATTAATGACACAATTGGAAATAATAACATCAACCGTACGATCTGCAACCGGTAAATGTTCAATCTCTCCTAATCGAAATTCAGTGTTGGTATAACCATTCTTGGCAGCATTATTCCGAGCTTTGCTGATCATTTCTGGCGTCATATCTACACCAATGACGCGGCCGGTTTCTCCAACCTGTTGTGCTGCCAGAAAGCAATCAAATCCAGCACCGCTACCAAGATCCAACACTACTTCTCCAGGTTTCAATTCCGTAATTGCCAGCGGGTTGCCGCAGCCAAGTCCAAGATTGGCTCCTTCTGGTACGGCAGATAATTCCTCATCCGAGTAACCTAGTTTTGCCGATACCTCCTTAGGTGTACCACAACCTCCAGAACTGACTGAACAACACCCCCCAGAATTCACTTCCTGCAGCGCAATTTTCTTATAGCGGTTTCGGACATTTTGCCGGATTTGATCGTTATTCA
Organism: Aeribacillus sp. JST-2; assembly: GCF_056032925.1. Classification (NCBI taxonomy): domain Bacteria; kingdom Bacillati; phylum Bacillota; class Bacilli; order Caryophanales; family Bacillaceae; genus Aeribacillus; species Aeribacillus sp. JST-2. The sequence continues at coordinate 14,498 of NZ_JBVVUU010000039.1, read as the reverse complement.
TGTGATTCATAAGTGATCACTCCTTAAATAATATAGAATAAAAATCCTAATGACCCTGCCATCGTCATGACAGAGCCTACAAACGCAAAGACTAGTTTCTTTTTAAAGATACTGTGCAATATTGATATCCCGGTAAGCTTGCAGCTTCTCAGTTAATCATCAATGCAATGTCATGCTCATTGTAATCAACATTGGCGAGATAGGAATCACGAAAAGACGGACATTCCAAGGATTTTCGATGATTGCAGCAATACACCCCCATTTAGATTGAAATTCATTCTGTCGGTACAGCGCCATGAATAACGGCTCCAACTCCTGAACCCAAAAGCAAATAGTAAAAGGTGTCCTGTAAATCTTCTCTTATGTTTCCTTTTTAATCTTTATCTCTCCTTTCGCCATTACTTTGCATAGCTTGACTTTCAATCCGTATTTTTCAAGCCTGAATATATCTATCTAAAAAGTGAATAACAATCAAAATACTAAAAATAAAAGAGTTCATTCCGACGAAATAGAAAGAAAATTTCGAAGAATATTATCTCTTTTATTTTATTTGCAAAATGCAAATATAAGTTTAACGAATTGGCAAGCCAAGATAGCTTGCCTTAAAATAATGGTTTGCAACATACGCTCGATTTTCCCATACAATCATTCAACAATTTAATCGAACGAATTACTGTTTCTTTCTCAAATTCCGTCATGTGTGAAAATACCTCTTCTAAATATTGTCTGATTTCTCGATCGATAGTTGTTGCTATAAATTTTCCCTCGTTGGTTAGAGATAACGTGTATACTCTTCGATCTTCAGGGAGCGGCGTTTTTTTTACTAAACCCATTTTGACCAAATTTTGAATCTGTCTGCTGAACGTCGTAATATCCATTCCCAATACTTCGGCCACTTGTTGCATAGAAGGGTATTCTCTTTTATCAATTTCATATAGAATATGGCTTTGAACGAGAGAAATATCAACACCATCAATAGAACAGCAATTTTTATTCAGCAATCCAAAACGACGTGTCATCACTTGAAAAAGCTCTCTAATGTTTTCCATTTTTTCACCTCTATATTTATTTATACTATATTATTTGCAATTTGCAAATAATCATTTTTAATAATAAACTGAAGCTCCATCAGATCGTTGAATGGAGCCGAAAAAAACTGTTAAGACATTAGTTATGAAACTAGCTGAATTTTGCACTACAGAGTTAAAAATAGACTATTCACACAAATCTTTTGTCCGCTTTAAACCACTCATATATTGTTATTGGAACCATGCAAAAGTTTCGAGTCTTTCAGTACCTAGACCTGTGCTGCTTATTTATTCGCTGTTAAAACAGTTGCTAGCTCGTCAATTGCTTGCCGAATATCATCCTGCGTATTGTAAAAATGAGGAGCGATTCGGATGACGTCGTTTCTAGCAGAAACAATGATATTTCTCTCTTTCAAGATCGATTCTATTTGCCCAGCATTTTTTACATAAAAAGCAGTTATGCCGCCTCTTTTGTGAGCCGATAAAGGAGTAACAGTGTGTAATCCTTTTTCTTGTCCATAATCTAATGCGAATTGAGCTAATAGGTTTAAATAAGAAGATATATTCTCCACTCCTATTTCAAGAAGTAAACGAATAGCGGCAGCTGCTGCATAAGCGCTTATAAAAGAAGGCGTTCCAGTCTCAAAACGACGTGTTCCAGCTGCTGGTATAATTTGATGAAAATTGAATTTCGAATGATCCTCCTGACCAAACCATCCTGTGACACGCGGCTTCCATTTCTCTGCCAATTCAGCTTTTATGTATAGGAAGGATATTCCCGGAATACCTAACATGTATTTCCTTGTTCCTGCTGCCAATATGTCGATATCCATTTTCTTTACATCAATAGGCACCTGTCCAGCAGATTGATATGCATCAACAAAAAGAAGTGAACCTTTACGATGAATAATGTCTGCAATCGCTTTGAGATCTTGTTTAAAACCGTTGTAATAACAGACATGGGAAATGGATGTGACAAGTGTGTCAGACGTTACATAACGTTCATAATATTCTAAAGGAATGACTCCTTGTTGAGAAGGAATAAATCTGACCTTTGCTCCAAATTTCTCCTGAGCGAGCCATACATGACCGGCGGTTGGAAAGTCCATATCTGTCGTCACAATGATATTTTTCCCTTTTTCAAAAGAAAGTGAAGAGGCAATAGCAGAAAAAATGTCAGAGACCGAGCATAATACAGCAATTTCATTAGGTTCAGCACCGATTAATTTTGCAAAACTGTATTTTGCCTGTTCAACTACTTTTATTGCTTGATTCCAATTAACCCCCGCCGTTAGCAAACTATTCATATACGCTTCAATCGATTCGGAAACAGTTTTTGAAATGGCTCCTTGCGAACAGCTCGCCAGATGGATTTTCGATGCCAAAACAGGAAATAAAGAACGATAATGAGCATACGGGTGTTTCAATCCTATCTCCTCCCTTCAACTCCGCAAAAAAAATTTTCTCCTAGTTATTGGTCTCCCGATTATTATAGTAATCAGCAACTGGATTTTTTCTTTTAGTTTATTATCCTGTTTCATAGACTTACAAGAGTTTACTATTTGGAGTAATGAAACCTCTACTGTAAACTCCTGTTTTTATTTTGCCAGTGTGAATCCAATATAAATCGCTGCTCCCCACATGACGAGCGCGGAAATTTTGTTAAAAGCATTCATCAAGTGTCCAGATTGATCTAGATCCCCTATTCTCCGTCCTGCCAAAGCCAGCCCCGCAAACCAGATCCAGGAAACTAGAATACAGGCAAGTGCAAAAGCTGCTTTTTCCCCTCCATTGTATTGAAGTGAACTCGTTCCGATCACGCCAATCGTATCCATGATCGCATGTGGATTGAGCAGCGAGACCGATGCTGAAAACACAACTTGTTTGAATGGTGTAAAAGTTTCCTTGGCTGTTTTTTCGTTATTCTCTTTATCAGTAGAAGAGGTACTTTTCCAAGTGCTCCACCCCATATATAACAAAAATAAAATCCCTAAGCACAGCATAATCGTTTTGATCAAAAAAGAACCCAAGACCATAATAGATACTCCGAAAACAGCAAGGATGATTAAAAGTGTATCACATAGTGAAGCAGTTAAAACGGCTGGGAGCGCATGAATGAAGTGTTTCTGAAGAGCTCCTTGATGAAAAATAAAAACGTTTTGGACGCCAAGAGGAAGAATAAGTCCAAATGCAAGAATAAGTCCGTGAATAAAGGCTTCCGCCATTCCAATCCCTCCTATTGTATTGCATATGAATACAATTTTACTCGGAAATCGATTATTGTCTCCAACCAATTGGATGGATTCAATACCAACCAAGTTGTATAATCGACTCATATGATTGTAAAGGGAGAGTATTTTTTTCATGAATGAATTAGATTGGAAGCCAGACAAATCGACTCCAGTTCCCCTTTATATCCAGATCAAAGAATATATTAAAGAAAAGATTGAAACAGGAGAATGGACTTTAGGGACAAAAATCCCTCCTCAACGCACATTGGCCAAAGCATTCGGAGTGAACCGCAGTACGATCGTGGCGGCTATGGAAGAATTGATTGCTGATGGATTGCTGGAAGGAAAAGGAGGAGGCGGTACCAAGATTATTAACAATTCATGGTCTTTGATGACCTCTACCCCTCTCCCAGACTGGAATTCCTACGTGCAAGCGGGGAGTTATTATCCTAATTTGCCTACGATACAGGAAATCAATAAAGCAGAGTTTGATCCAAATATCATCCGTTTAGGAACAGGAGAGCTTTCTCCAGATTTATTTCCACGTGAGATGATGAAACAAGTATTTGAAAAGCTGACGGGACACATTGATTCACTTGGCTACGAGGAACCGAAAGGGCTGCTTTTTCTCAGGGAACAGCTCAGTAGATATTTGAAAACCATCGGGATTGAAGCTTCTCCTTCTTCCATTTTGATTGTGTCAGGAGCTCTGCAGGCATTGCAATTGATATCAATAGGTCTATTGCGGCGAGGTGCTACGATCTTTCTGGAAAAACCATCGTACCTGTATTCCCTGCATGTATTTCAATCTGCCGATATGCGATTATTTGGACTTCCTTTAGATGAGCATGGAATTCAAGCAAATAAGATTTCGGAACAAAAAAAGCGGCAAAATGCTGCATTGCTTTATACAATTCCGTCCTTTCATAATCCAACAGGAATTTTGATGTCCGAAGAAAGACGGAGAAAATTGATTGATGTATGCGAAAAGGAGCGGCTGCCGATTATTGAAGATGACGTATACCGGGAACTCTGGCTCGATTCACCGCCTCCCCCACCATTGAAAGCCATCGATAAAAATGGGCTTGTTTTATATCTTGGGAGCATGTCGAAAACATTGAGTCCCGGTCTGAGAATCGGCTGGATAGTCGGACCGAAGCCTGTTATTGAGCGATTGGCGGATATTAAAATGCAAACCGATTACGGATCCAGTTCCTTGTCTCAATGGGCTGTTGCGGAATGGTTAGCAAGCGGGCTCTATCATCAACATTTGGAAGAGGTCAGAAAAGAATTGAAGGTTCGCAGAGAGATCATGATTGATTCATTACAGAGGTATTTTTCCGATATTGCGACCTGGACTGTTCCTAGAGGCGGTTTTTATATATGGCTGCGCATATTGCCTTCAATCTCCATACGGGAACTTTTTGAAAAAGCATTAGAGCATGGACTTCTATTAAATCCAGGAAATGTCTATGATAAGCATGCAGCCCAGTACCTTCGCCTTTCTTATTCCTATGCTTCTTTAGCTGACTTGGAGAAAGGAATGTTCCGTCTTTCGAAAGTCATCCGGCAGGTAATCACCTAACTCTTTAACGTGCGTTTCATAGCGGTAGTTGAATCCATCGCATACATCAACATCTCGTATAAAACAGCCAATATCGAAACTTGAATAGGTCCCACATTCAGGCGATTGTGAATCGATGCTTGCATCGGAAGCTTTCTCGATTTTATTCTTTCAAGCCCCACTTAAACTACACATAACCAAAATAAAATAATGTTAGAAATCGGGCGGTGTTTCAAAAAATGTAATAATTGAAGCCTCAAATCGTACTATAAATCCCTTAAAGCTTTTACCTAAATTAAATATCTATTTTTCTCCTCTAAATCTGCCCATTGCAGCAGATCTATTAATCTTAATGTTGATATTGTCTTGCAACAGCCAATGTTATATGACTTTTTCGTAAATTGTCTAATTCTTCTCCTAAAAAAGACGAAGAGCCCAAGAAAGTTCTCCAGGCTCTTTTTGTTATTGATATGGAGGGACTGAAGGAAGTTATTCACCAGTCTCAGCAAAACGTTTAATTCTTTCACCAATCTCTTCGCGAACACGACGGAATACAGCTAATTTTTCCTCTTCCGTTCCTTCTGCCTTTGCCGGATCATCGAATCCCCAATGTACGCGTTTCACGTTTGGCGGGGTTACCGGGCAATGGTCTGCGGCATGACCGCATAATGTTATGACCAAATCAGCATTATTTAAAATTTCCGGATCAATGATATCCGATGTTTGGTTCGAAATATCAATTCCTGCTTCTTTCATGACTTTTACCGCGTTTGGATTTAATCCGTGAGCTTCGATACCGGCGCTGTACACTTCCCACTCGTCGCCAAGATATTTTTTTGCCCATCCTTCTGCCATTTGACTGCGGCAAGAGTTGCCAGTGCATAAGAAGTAAATCGTCTTTTTGTCTTTCATGTTTCATTCCACCTTTGTTGTTAGTATGATACTGATTCGGTTTTAAAGTATTTTCGTTGAAACCATAATGCTACGTTGACCAATACAATCATGACAGGCACTTCCACAAGTGGTCCAATGACAGCTGCAAATGCTGCACCAGAATGGATCCCAAACACGCCAACAGCTACAGCAATCGCTAACTCAAAGTTATTGCTGCCGGCTGTAAAGGCAAGTGTGATGGTGACAGGGTAGCTCGCTCCAAATTTCTTCCCCATGAAGAAGGAAACGAAAAACATCAATACAAAGTAAATGAACAATGGAATGGCGACTCTCACTACATCCAACGGCAAACTTACGATAGCGTCTCCTTTTAAAGAGAACATAATGATAATCGTAAACAATAAAGAAATCAATGTAATCGGGCTGATTTTTGGAATGAATACTTTTTCATACCATTGTCTGCCCTTTGCTTTTACCAACAAAAAGCGCGTCACCATTCCGCCAAGAAACGGAATTCCTAAGTAAATGAACACCGACTTGGCGACTTCCATCTTCCATCATTGTAATATTGACTCCGGATTTCAAGATCCATTGGCAAAATGAGTTGATCTCGGTTATAATAGATGTACTTGAGAAAACCGTCCTTTCTTGGTAGGGTTGTGGTGACTCTATTATTCCAAAAAAGGAACGGTTTTCTTCTTTTTTTTGCCAAAAAAAGTGTCCCAAAAGCGAACGCTATGCGAACATTTTTGGGACATCCTCTTTAATTCAGAATATGAATATCCGCATTTTCCTTTGGTGCTATTGGGTAAATCCCCATTTCGTCTAATTTCTCCCATAACGACGACATGGCTTTTTCAGGATCTAAATAGAACTGGCTTCCTCTTACCCGCCAGAAGGTCCAGCCTACACGTTCTAATACTCGTTGACGTTCAATATCGTCTTCCCATTTATCGAGTCCATGCCATTGATCCCCGTCACATTCAACTGCTAAGCGGCTTCTCATTCCTTCTACAACGAGATCAATTCTTTTTCCAACTGATCCTATTTTGACCTGAGGTATTACGCGGTAGCCTCTTGCAACAATCATACGATACACATCTTCTTCAAATTTTGAATCAAATACTTCTTTTACCTTATTTACCTCCAATTGTACCCGATGGGGCTCAAGACAATATTGCAATAGTCTGTATCTTACACATTCGAGATTTAAATGTTTTAAGTCAACAGAGTGATATAAAAACATTTGATCTCTTGCACGGCTTGCGGCGACATTAAACCGCTGATAATCTGAACGTTTTGTCATTGGTCCAATCCTCATATTCGGAGCAACAACCATGGATAGGAAAATAACATCGCGTTCATCACCTTGGAAGGAGTATGAGTCACCGCAAATAATTTTTCTATTAATCATTTCTTCTTCACCAATTTTTTCGCGAAGAAGATTTTCAATTAACTTCGCTTGATCATGTCCCTGGAGAGAAATAACCCCGATAGTTTTACCTTTATACTTTTCATCCTGACAGCATTCAGCAATATGGTTCACAATTGCCTCTGCTTCCGGTTCATTGATGACTTTTCTAGTATCTTCCCTACGGTAACCATCCTCTACTCGTATTGCTTTTACAGGCGGCTCAAGCAATTCACTTCTTAAAGGTAATCTTAAAGGATCAATCATGCCACCATACATTAAATCATTGCTGAACTGGATGATTTCAGGCACACAACGGAAGTGCTCTTTCAAAATAATCTTGCTGTCAAATACCCGGCTTACCGTATCGTATAGACTCGTTTTCATTTCAAATTGTAATTTGTTTGGGATATTGTAAAGATGTCTTTCGATTAAGTCATGAACCTCGCTGATATCAGTTCCAACGCTTTCAGGGCTAATTTGATTATCATCACCTACAATTACCGCTTTTTTTCCCCGTAATAATACACTTAAAGAAAATAAATTACTTTGACTACTTTCATCGACAATAACAACATCAAAAAGAGCATTGGTTAATTCAATGTTTTCGATGACTCTTTGGATCGGCATAATCCAAACTGGAATGGCGCCCCTTGCAATTTTCATTTCTTTACTTGCTTCTTTGCGATAAACATTTACATATTTCCCAGTTCCCTTTCCGATTCGTTGAATCGCCTTCAACCATGCAAAAAGGCTTCTTTTTTGTTCTTTTGTCGTTCGTTCAATTTGTGATTTCCAAGTTGATTCAGCTACAAGTTCCTTAATTAATCTAGACTCTTTTTCCTTCTCCCGCTGAAGTTCTTGTTCTAAATCCTCCATTTTCGGTTTAGAATGAATTTCTTTTAACCATGTATTGACTCGACTCCACATCCATGCCTTGTCTATATCATCAGGTGGGAATAATGGTTCTCCTTTTCCTCCTAGTGATAAAAGCGACTCACACCAGCGAGGAGCTGCTTCCTCTAATTTTTTCTTTAAGAAGTTAAATTGTTTGTACGGTTCTTCTAATGCCTCTAAACGTAACAGGTCGTTATAGACTTCTTTCCACAATTGAACATCCCTTGTTTTACATGCTTCATACAGTTTTTTGACGGATTCATGTGCATTGAATATGGATTGTTGTTTTTGTAAAAATGTTAAAATCTTATCGAAAAACTCGTTTTCTTTTTCCCAGCAAATTTTATCATTTAAAGCAGAAAATCCGTTTTGTAGTTTTATAAACCAATCAATGTTATTCCACTTTGGTTCTTCGTTAATTTTAATTTCTTTTAGAACTTCATTAAACTTCTCTACTACATTTTTATCCCAATTTAAAATCATTTCTAGCTGATTCAATAGCTCACTAACTTCAGATGTAAACCTTTTTTGATCAGCATTGATCGTTGGTCCATCGTTTTCGTCCATTATCCGATTCCATTTCAATACTAACTTTTTAATCAGCTCTTCTCGTTCGAGATATTTTAAAAGTTTTGTTACATCATCTGAATTACGAATAGACAGCCCATTTATTTTGCATTGTTCAAAAATGTAAGCATATTTTCTGCCAGTAACTTTTTGGAAAAACCATCCTATACTTTTATTATTTTTCATTCTCTCCTGAATAAATTGTAAATCTTCTTTCAGGAGAGCGTGATTGTCATTAGAAGGAATGACGATTTCATCTTCAATTAAATCATTTGTTAATCGATAAACATTGTTTATTCTTTCTTTACATTCGCTCGTAAACTCTTCCCAAAACTGCTTTTTGTCAGGTTGGGTAATGATCTCTTTTAATATGATTTCTAACCAATTTTCTTTACTAATTTCTTCTAAATGATTTAAAGCTGTTTTCGTTAAGTGAAGAATGTCATCTAAATGAAATGTTAATTCAGTCGTAACATTCCATCTTTCTAGGTATTTCTCTGTTTCAACCATTTTATTTTCTATCGATTGAATAGCTTGAACATGTTTTTCAAATGTTACGGGATCAACTAGTTCTTCTGTTTTCACGCGATGTTGTGAAAAAGAAATGCGATCCTCCGTTCGAATTTCACCTAGTAATTGGAAAAATTGCATAGCTTCCGCAGTTGTAAAAGGATATGAAACCGATGAATCTATATCATCAGGAAGCCAGTTATATTTCTCATTTTCCTTTAGCCATTTTGCCGCTTCAAGAGGTGTAAATTCTACACCATTTATATTTTTCTTTTCATTATCGATTTCCGCTGCTTTGTTTATCATTGTATTAATTTTGGCAATGTTCCGTTTTGTTTGGTGCAACTCCTCCTGTAATCTTTCAATATTTTTATTTAAAACCTCAATTTGTTTTGTATCTAAGTTTTCAGCAAGACTTTTTATTGAATCCTCAATTTCTTTCACTGATCTGGAGTCTCCTCCTAACACACTGACGCATAATGAACGTATCTCTTCAGGAATTTTGTCCCTTAATACTTGTAGTGCTCTTTCCTTTTCACTCGTTACAAGAACCCGTTTTCCATGCGCAAGGAGATGGCAAATGAGATTAGCGATCGTATGGCTTTTACCTGTTCCTGGTGGACCTTGAACAACTACACCTTCATTTAATGCAAGCTTTCTTGCAATTAATTTTTGTTCATTATTAGCGGGTAATGGAAATAACAAATCCTCCCCAACACTTTTCCATTCACTGTTATTGAAACTTTCATGTCTTTGCTCTCTTTTCTCTTCAGATGTCGAAGTAAGAGTCGTAATCGTCTCAGGAACGGGATAACCATTCTTTATTTTTTCGATTGCCGTGGATAACTCCTTCTGCCACAATCTCCCTCCAATTTTTCTTAGGAAGAAAGCCGGCATATAAAAAACAACAGGATTGTTTGGCTTTTCTTGCATTTTTTCCGGAGTTAATCCTTTTTTGTATGATCCTTTTGAGCTGATTGTATGGGCAACTTCACGGAAAACAGGCTCAATTAATTCATCCCATGGTGACAAATCCAAATCATCAATTTCTGACTCCATTTCCTGCAGTCTCGAAGCATTCGGAATGTTAATATTTGTGAGCATATCTGTTTCTAATTGAGTCCCTTTACTAGTTGGGATAAGATAGAAAACGCCTTTTTTAGCATTGAATTGTAATTCCATTTTAGTGACCAATAAATGTCTATAAACGAATTCATCGTTTATTTTCCAAACAAGTAGCCCATGCCCACACCCAATTTCTAAATCATCACCTTCTCTCTGCAAACGCTGATGAAGTTCAAACAATTCCATATACAATTTTTGTATCTGAAATTTTGGCAAAGCTTCATTTGCCCAAGGTTTCCATTTGTTCTCATACCATTCGTTGTATGTATTTACTCTTTCCTCATCATCTTCAAATTTTTCAAGGACTTCTTCATTCTTCTCTTTGTCATACCCTTTTGAAATCTGTAGGACTTTTTCCGGCTCTTTAACAGGATTATCCCACTTTCTTATCCATTTGCTTAATCCTTTAGGTAAAGCAGGAGCTGGTGGAATATCCTGTTTGTGGACTTCAAGCCATGCGTCAATATTTTCTCCACTTCCATTTAAATAACAACCTTCAAAATGAGGAAGTTCGTTAATCCACCAAACTCTTTCGTATTCATTAATATTCCGGATGATTTTTTCGTTTAAGTTTTTTACTGCCAATAAATACTCAAAGATTTGAATCACTTTGGATCTTTCTAAATCACTTGTCATTAAATCCCTCCTGTATTACTAAATACCTAATACCTATAATATCATATATTTCCATTTTTAACTTGGTTAAGAAAAAAGAGAATTAAAAATAAACGCTATATTCATCCACAAAAGAAGCAAAATTTATTTTACGAAATCTATTCCATTATTTCCATGATACAATTCCAATAAAAAGTGTTTATTAAGAAGAGACAGGAATTGTCAAAACATATAGGTGGAGCAGATTTTTTGAAGGAATTTGCGGACGAAAGCAGTGATGATACTCTACATATATTTAGCAAAAAGGCAGTGTTAGAATATGAATAGCTGGAGGGAATCTCGTGAATCAAACTTTAAAGAAACAACCTGTTGCGTTTGTTACAGGGGCTTCAAGCGGCTTTGGATTGCTGACAAGTGTGGCACTTGCCGGCGAAGGCTACCGCGTGCTGGCTTCAATGAGAGATTTGGATAAGAGAGGACGACTGGAAGCGGCGGCCAAAGAAGCAGGTGTAACAGACCAGATTGAGATTATCCAACTAGATGTAACCGATTTTTCCGCAGCAGAAACTGTGATTCAGAATGTGATTGAAGAATACGGCCAAATTGATCTGTTGGTAAACAACGCGGGGTATGCAGCGGGAGGCTTTACGGAGGAGCTTGCTGTTGAAGAATGGCAGAGGCAATTTGAAACAATCGGTTTGGTGGCAGTAACAAAAGCTGTTTTGCCGTCGATGAGGGTACGCAGAAGCGGAAAGATTGTGAATATAAGCAGTATTAGCGGACGAATCGGATTCCCTTCCATGGGACCTTATGTGGCATCCAAGTTTGCGGTGGAAGGATTCAGCGAGTCTTTGCGTTTAGAGATGTTGCCGTACGGTGTTCATGTCGTTTTAGTTGAACCGGGATCCTATAAAACGGAAATCTGGTCAAAAGGACTGGATGCGGTATCGATCAATCCGAATTCTCCTTATGATAAAGAGATGGAGAGAATTTTGAAATATGTCAACCATGTTGCTGACACGGCACCCTATCCAGATCAAGTGATCCAACAGATTTTACACGTGGCAAAGTCTCCTTATCCGAAATTGCGGTATCCGGTTGGCAAAGGCGTGAAATTAGGAATTGTCTTGAAAAATGTATTGCCGTGGAAGTGGTGGGAGCGGATGGTGATGAAGCGGTTGTGGGACAGATAGATCCCGGATGCTGGGATTTTCGTTCAAAAATCTAAAAATCTAGAAGTACGTTTTCCACTCTATTTTTGTTTTTGAGGTATTTAAATTATCTAGAAATTTACAATTGATATTTCTTGTTTTAAATGGAGTATTGCTTGCGGCAATGCTAACCTTTTTGGTTAACTATCTTTGTGAGTACCTATATCGTTGCAAATATTCCAGCATGGTTTTACTGGTCGCTTATCTTTCTAGGTCTTGTCATCGAAATTTTGCCTATACAAAAAATATGTTCCTGGTCAGCTCATTGCTGCTGCTACTCATTTATTCGTTGTGTTTCCATCAATCTTTTCCATTGGAATTTTTATGGTGCTTTTATCTGTAATTGAATTCATCATAGCAATTATGAATATAAAAAAACAAAACTACGGATTCGCAAATTGAGTTGAACGGAATTTACACAATAATCATTTCAGATTTTATAATTCATAAAAAAATTCGCCCTAATGATTAATGTCACCATATGACATTTAAATGAAACAAGGCGATTTTTCCATACTATCGCTACTGATAAAATACGAATGAAATATAATAGCTGATAGTTGTCTTAAAAATATTTGTCGCATAAAAAAAATGATGGTAATTCAACTTAAACGGAGATTTAGACGATGACGACTAATCCAATTCAAGGTCCTAATTGCCAATCTTTTGTCCATCTGTATTGTACAAATAAACATAATAAAAATGCTATGAGGCAATTTCCAAGGATCAAAACTCTCGTAAGTTGAACTACCTTTCGTAATAAGCTTTTTTTTAAGAATCTACTAATGGCGGGCATGAAGGGCTCAAATATTCTTTCGTCATATCGCTTATTTCAAAATCTTAAATCCGAATTTTTCAAAAATTTGAAACGAATCTTCTGTCTGTAGGTACTGATAGAAATCGGCAGCCTCTTTTTTATACTTTGTGTCCTTAATGATACCAACTGGATAAATAATAGGATCATGCATATTTTCGTCTGCAATGTCGACAATTTTTACCTTATCAGATATTTGGGCATCAGTTTTGAATACAATTCCTGCGTCCACTGTATTTGCTTCTACATATGATAATACTTGGCGCACATCCTTTGTGTATACGACTTTATCTTTTACTTTTGGCCAAAGATTTAGCTTAGTTAGAGTTTGCTGCCCGTATTGACCTGCAGGAGTAGTTTCAGGATTTCCTAATGCAAATTGCTTAATACCGCTGTCTGCCAAAGACTGAAATCCTTTTACTGTGTCTGCTTTATCTTTCGGAACGATTAAAACGATTTCATTTCCTAGCAAGTTTTTACTCTCTTCTTTGTTAATCAATCCTTTGTCTACGAGTGGACGAAACTTATTTTCAGCAGCCGAGAAAAATATGTCTACCGGCGCTCCTTGTTCGATTTGCTGTTGCAATGCACCAGAACTTCCAAAGTTAAATGTAATTTTTATATTTTCATGTTCTTTTTCATACTTTTTCTGAATTTCCGTTAAGGCATCTTGTAAGCTTGCGGCTGCTGAGATGGTTAATTTTACTGTCTGTTTATCCTCTGTCTTCTTTGATTCCTGTTTTTCTCCCTCGTTTGTACAACCAAAAATAAAAAAGATTGAAGCACACAAAAACATGATCATGATCATGCGAATAGAATGCTTCATGCTTTCTCTCCCCCTTCTATTTTTATAATCTAATATAAAACTTATTATAATTTCTTATAACTATTTTGTATATTATATAATTAATTTATATAAAATATAATTATATAGAATAGTAAAGTGTCTCCGTTCACGGATAGAAAAAACACATTTTGTTCAGTGCAATGACAAAAAACCATGAGGTGCTTTTTAATCGGCCTTGCCAATACCGCCTTTTCAATAAATGCTTTTATCAGCTTTTACTTTATCTACGTTTTCGATTCTTTTTTCAAACCATCCAATCTTAGATGTTTCTATTGCATCAAACATCGGAACGTAAGGCTTTATATCGAGTAGAGGTGTTTCGTTCAATACATCGACATCTAGGACATGGATATGGTTCCCCTCAATACTTTTCAATCGAACGACTGAAAAGCCGATTGGGTTCGGTCTTTTCGGGAATCTTGTTGCAAAAATACCATGGGGTTGATCATCTAAGAAAGGAACTACCTGCAATGAATATTCATGAACCTTATGAAAATAATAAATAAGAATAAGATGAGAAAAGCCGTCCAGATCTTTCATTCCTTCTACATACAATGGATTAAGCTCTATTGTTCCTTCTACATTTTTCGCCGCCGCCGATTGAATCGGCATTCCTTCCAAAGTGTTAAAAGGGGTTAGAATTTTTCCTATCGCTTTAAAATGTATGTTCATCTTTACAACATCCTATTTTCTTTTAATTATAATTAACTCAACTTTCGCACACAGAAATATTTAAGCATTGCTTGATATAATTAGGTATAGTGGCCAACCATTTATTCATTTG
>NZ_JBVVUU010000038.1:0-23002 GCF_056032925.1 Aeribacillus sp. JST-2 | reverse complement strand
ACCTTTAGACCCAGTTTATTACATGTACCAATACTGGGTTTCTTCAGTATTGCCTTTTTTCGGATCATCGGACAAGGGAATTTCCAATTTCTATGATTTTTCACCTTGACATATTACCGCAGGACTTTTTCATCATTGCCTTCATAATCTTCCCCTGTTATGGCCAAATCATAATATTGTTTTTCATAAAAACATTAAACAAAAATTACCATTTGTGATGTAGAATAGATTTTCTCACCTGAACCATAATACGTAATAAGCAACATTCCATTGGGTTAAGCCGTTGAAGGCAGTGAATGTTCCACATTCACGCTGGTGCAACCCCAGCTAACCCAACCAAAAAACATTAAACAAGGAGTTGAACATCATGGCTCAAAGCAGAAGCAACAACTCTAACCAACTTTTAGTCCCTGGTGCTGAGCAAGCACTTGAACAAATGAAATTTGAAATTGCCCAAGAATTTGGAGTAAACCTAGGAGCAGAAACAACTTCCCGCGCTAACGGGTCAGTTGGTGGAGAAATTACGAAACGTCTAGTTGCGCTTGCTCAACAACAAATGAGCGGTTTCCAACAACAATAATCAATTTCATATTTATGGATACGGAGGCACGATTGTGTCTCCTTTTACATGAATAATCTGGGAGGTGTCTTTCATGACCGTCGGTACAAAACTGATGGAAACCATTGCAAGCTGTGAAACGACCATTGCAAACTTACATAGTTTTGCATTGGAAACACAAGATCAACAAGCGAAGCAATTATTTCAAAACCTTGCTCAACAGCAGCAGCAAGTTTTGGATCATTTAAAAGCAAGGCTGGACTATATCCAGAATGAAGAGCCGCAATTTAAACAGACATAGTATTAGGCAAGCAGATCTTCACGAAAAAATCCCCGCACTTTCAATGAAACGAATATAATCATTTGATCACCGGATCAAACAAATCAACTGCGGAACAAAATAATGCAAACCGAAATGTTTTGAGAATAATTTCCCCTCTTTCCGCGAATACTTTTTTATAAAAAAAGGAGGGATTGCCATGGCTCTTATACCATATGATCCTTTTCAGGAACTGCAGCACTTTAGAAGAAACATAAATCGCATGTTTTCAGACAATTTTTCTCATTTCTTTGAAAACTTTGGACAAATGGACATGCCTCGCATCGATGTTCAAGAAACGGATCACGAGGTGATTGTCAGATGTGATCTTCCAGGCCTTGAGAAAAAAGAGGATGTCGACATCAACCTTGATCGCAACATTCTTACGATCAGCGGCACAATTCAAAGAAATGAAGAAATAAAAGAAGAACAATTGCACAGGCAAGAACGATTTGTCGGCCGTTTTCACCGAACCGTGACTTTGCCTGCAAACGTGAAAGAAGACGAAGTGAAGGCAACATACCGAAACGGCGTGCTTGAAGTCAGGATTGCGAAAGAAACGGCAACAAACAAAAAGAAAATTGATGTTCAATTCCATTGAAAAGTGAGGTTGTTTTTCTCCAGCTTCACTTTTTTTTATTGCATTTTTCGCCAAGTACGATTATGATGGATATAGAACATCAAACCTATATCTTGTGTTGGTTTTAAAAATTGGATACTATATATTGAAAAACCATTCGACAAAGGTGCTTTTTAAGCTTAAAAGGGAATCCGGTGAAAAACCGGAACTGTCCCCGCAACTGTAAGTGCAACGAAATGAAACATCCACTGTACAATTGTACGGGAAGGATTCAGAGTAGGATGAGCACAAGTCAGGAGACCTGCCTTTGTTCGGCCGTTTCAAATTCTTCGGGGGTTGGGAAGATGAAACGATGGTTTAAAGGTGAGGCTTTTGTGCATTTTTGCCGCTTCCTTTTTAATCATCGTTTGATCCGCTCAACAACGTTTTGGAGCGGATTTTTATTTTGATGAGGAGGATGTTTTCCATGAATGCAACAAAACCTTTCAATCTTCATGAGCTATCTTTAAGGAGTTTCAATCGCGATTCCTTAGAGCATTATCTCAAGCAGCTAGAAGAAATACACTCATCCCTTTCTTTTGACGAATACAGACATCGGATTTTAACGACCTTCCAATATCAAGAAATCAACGATATCGAAAAAGTTTCCAATCTTTTCATCATTGAAGCTTTAGCCAATATTTCAGAAGAAGAACCTGAATGGACTTTTTTAGCCGCTCAGATCTTGTTGGAGAAGCTTTACCATGAAGCAGCCATCCATCGGGGATACGATGAACCAGGTTATGGGGATTTTTATGCCTTAATTGCGGCATTGACGGAACTTGGCATCTATCATCCGCAGCTGTTGCAGCATTACTCGAAAGAAGAAATCGATGAACTTGGCAAATACATCAATCCTGAGAAGGACAAGCTGTTTACTTACATCGGATTGAGAACACTGGCCGACCGCTACCTTGCTAAAGATTTCCAGAAACGTACGTTTGAATTGCCCCAAGAACGCTTTATGATTATTGCGATGGCCTTGATGATGAAGGAACATCCTTCCAAACGCCTTCATCTCGTAAAAGAAGCTTATTGGGCTTTAAGTAATTTGTTTATGACGGTTGCCACCCCTACCTTGGCTAATGCCGGAAAATCAGTCGGCCAATTGTCAAGCTGCTTTATTGATACGGTCGATGACAGCCTTCAAGGAATCTATGATTCGAACACGGACATTGCCAACGTTTCCAAAAGCGGCGGCGGAATCGGTGTTTACTTAGGAAAAATTCGCAGCCGCGGAAGCGATATTCGCGGTTTCAAAGGAGTTTCGTCAGGAGTTATTCCGTGGATGAAACAATTGAACAACACAGCCGTCAGCGTCGACCAGCTTGGCCAACGAAAAGGAGCGATCGCTGTTTATTTGGATGTATGGCATAAAGACATATTTGCTTTTCTTGACGCAAAATTAAACAACGGCGATGAGCGGCTCCGAACTCACGATTTATTCACCGGTGTATGCATTCCGGACCTATTTATGGAGCAAGTTGAAAAACGGGGCGACTGGTACTTATTTGATCCGCATGAAGTTCGTAAAACAATGGGGTTTAACTTGGAAGATTTTTTCGATGAAGAAAAAGGCAGCGGCAGCTTTCGCGAAAAATATTATGAGTGCGTCAACCATCCGTTTTTGTCAAAAGAAAAAGTCCCGGCAATCGAAGTGATGAAACGGATTATGATCAGCCAACTGGAAGCGGGCACGCCGTTTATGTTTTACCGGGACGAGGTTAATCGCAAAAATGCGAACAAGCATGCGGGCATGATCTACTGCAGCAACTTATGCACCGAGATTGCCCAAAACCAAAGCCCCACAACGGTTGAAGAGCAATATGTCGAAGACGGCAAAATCATTGTCGTCAAAAAACCCGGCGATTTTGTCGTTTGCAACCTTTCCTCGATCAATTTGGCACGGGCAGTTACAAATGATGTTCTTGAGCGGTTAATTCCTATTCAAGTTCGCATGCTCGACAATGTCATTGATTTAAACAATATTCCGGTATTGCAAGCAAAGCTTACAAACAAAAAATATCGTGCCATCGGGCTCGGAACTTTCGGCATGCACCATTTATTCGCATTAAACGGAATTAAATGGGAAAGCGACGAAGCAGTTGAGTTTGTTGACCATTTATATGAAAAAATCGCCTATTTAACCATTCAAGCAAGCATGGAGCTTGCAAAAGAAAAGGGAGCCTATCCTCTCTATAAAGGGTCTGAATGGGAAACAGGAAAATATTTTGAAGATCGCGGCTATACGTCAGAAAAATGGCAAGAGTTGAAGGAGCAGGTGAAAGCGCACGGAATCCGCAACGGCTACCTAATGGCGGTCGCACCGAATGCTTCCACGTCCATTATCGCCGGAAGCACAGCCAGCATTGATCCGATTTTTCAAAAAGTATATTCAGAGGAGAAAAAAGATTATAAAATCCCTGTTACGGCGCCAGATTTAAATGCAAAAACAACCTGGTTTTATAAATCCGCCTATATGATCGATCAAATTTGGAGCATTAAACAAAACGCCGTTCGCCAAAAACATATCGACCAATCCATTTCATTCAATCTTTATGTGTTAAATACGATTAAAGCGAAAGATTTGCTGAATTTACATTTAACCGCTTGGAAATCTGGTTTGAAAACGACTTACTATATCCGCTCCACATCAAGCGATCTTTACGAATGTGAATCATGCGCCAGCTAAACTTTAGGTATCGAAACATTTTTTAGACCGAACGGAACAACTTGTTGATGAACTAGAAGAATGGGGGAAAGAAAATGGAACAGCAATTAGCAAAACGCGTCATCATGGATCCGGAAGCGCCGAACCGCTCGACAGCTATTGTAAATGGAAGAAGTTCCAACGTTTTGAACTGGGATGATGTTGCTTATCCTTGGGCATATCCAAAATATAAAAGAATGCTCGCCAATTTTTGGACGCCCTTTGAAATCAACATGTCTCAAGACATTAAACAGTTCCCTGAACTGTCTGAAAGAGAGAAGGATGCATTTTTAAAAATCATCGGCCTTTTAGCTCTTTTGGACAGCATCCAAACCGATTATGCCGGAAAAGTTGCGGATTACATTACAGATTCAAGCATCAGTGCCTTAATGATTTTGCTTGCACAGCAAGAAGTCATCCATAATCATTCATACTCTTACATCCTTTCCAGCATTGTTCCGAAAAAGATCCAAGACGAAGTATTTGAATATTGGCGAAATGAACCGGTGTTAAGAAAGCGAAATGAATTTGTCACAAACGGCTACAAAGCGTTTGCGGAAAATCCGAATGTTGACAATCTGCTGAAATCGATCGTTTTCGACGTTGTGTTAGAAGGCTTGTTTTTCTACTCTGGTTTTGCCTTCTTTTACAATTTGGCGCGTAATCAAAAAATGGTCGCCACCAGCACCATGATCAATTATATTAACCGTGATGAGCACATTCATGTTGATTTATTTGTAAAAATTTTTAAAGCGGTGCTCGAACAATATCCTGAATATAACAACGATGAACTGAGACAATTTGTGTCAGAAACGTTTAAGAAAGCTGCGGAATTGGAGCTGGAATGGGCCGGATTAATCATCGGAAATGATATTGAAGGATTGCATTTGAAAGACGTGGAAAGTTATATTAAATTTTATACAAATGTCCGCGCCAACCAGCTCGGCTTTGAACGTCCTTTTGACGGTTATCGGACGAATCCGTTAAAATGGATTAAAGCCTATGAAGAAGTGGACTTGGGCAAATCCGATTTCTTTGAGCAAAAATCAAGACAATACACAAAAGTAAACCAAATCGATAATGGCTTTGACGAATTATAATTTCAGGTTTCGACTAACGCGGGCAGCTGGGGGCTGCCCGCTTTGTTTTTATTTAAAAACAGGATCACCAAAATTTTGTTATAATGAAACAAAGAGACAACGTGTGAACGAAAGCCGCAGGCTGTTTTTGAATGTTGGGTAATGACTTTGGAAAACATCATGTTCAAAAAGTTCCCAAGCTACCAATATGATCATCTCTTTGGGAAATAAGTTTGAGCAGTCCTCTTAAAATGGCGGGTTGATTTTGCTTCATGGGTTTTTGCATGTCAATGGGGGGTGATGGAATGATTTACTTGTTAGTGGGTTTTGGCGGGATAATAGGAGCCTCGCTTCGATTTAGCTTGGGCATATGGACAGACAGCTATTGGACAGGTTCCCTTCCGCTGGCAACCGTTTTGGCTAATTTAACTGGAAGTTTCCTTTTAGGATGGCTGACCGAGTATGCTGTCCAAACCAAAAAGCTTCCTTCCCACTTTACTGCAGCTGTCGGAACAGGATTGATCGGTTCATTTACGACTTTTTCAACGTTTAGTTTCGAAAACATTCAATTGATGATGGACTCGAAATGGGAGACAGCATTTGTTTATACATTCGTGAGTTTAATCGGCGGTTTGTTGTTCGTGTCGTTCGGCTGTGCGCTTGGACGCAAGGCGGCATGCCGAAAAGAACATTGAAACCGTTGACGGATTGGAGGGAGGAGATATGCTTACCAGCTTCATACTTGTAGGCATCGGAGGATTTTTAGGTGCAAACGCACGTTTTATTGTCAGCAATTGGATCAAAAAGAAATGCTCTTCCAGTTTCCCAGTTGCTACATTTGTTGTCAACTCCGTCGGTTCCTTTTTGCTCGGTCTTTTCATCGGCCTTCATGTGAGCAATAACTTACAATTATTATTAGGTACAGGGTTTTTAGGAGCGTTTACTACCTTTTCTACTTTCCAGCTTGAGAGCGTACAATTAGCTGCCGAAATGAAAAAAAAATTATCCATCATCTATCTTGCATCAAGCTATACAATTGGCCTTTTACTGGCCTTTCTCGCTTACAAACTCGGAATTTTATTTTGAAATAATTGCTTAGTTGTATTGTCAATTTCAGATTTTTTCTCTATAATAAACATTGTCTGTCGGGATGTAGCTCAGCTTGGTAGAGCACCAGCATGGGGTGCTGGGGGTCGCAGGTTCGAATCCTGTCATCCCGATACCATTTCTCCTCCCTTTTTTCCTGCTTATCGGCGACTCCTCTATCACAACTGAAACGGTTATCCCATCATCTCTTTTTTTGAAGGTAATGTTTAAATATGTTTTTTTGAAAAAAACGCATGCCGCTGGAAAAAAACAAAACCGGCATTTAGCAAAATGAGGGCGCTCGTCGTTAAAAATACAAAGGGTATGCCTTCAAGAGCTGCAATTTGCCCTCCGAGAATCGGCCCAACTAAATTTCCAAGATATTGAGCTGACTGATTATAACCAAAAATTCTGCCGGCATATTCATCCGGTATTAATTTTTTTAGGAAGGAATTAATGGACGGCAGCAGACCGGCCATTGCAAAACCTAGTAAAAACCGTAAAATGAGCAATTGCCAAGTATAATCCACAAACGCTTGTAAAATAAACAGGACGCCCGCAAATAACAGACAAATTTGCAGCACATTTTGCGGTCCTACTTTATCGCTTATTTTTCCTAAACGGGAAGCTGCACACACATTTGAAATTCCTGTTGCAGATACGACAAAACCCGAAATGAGCGCCAGATGCTCCGTCTTCCCAGCAAGTTCTTTCACATATACAGTAACAATCGGTTGAATAGACATAACAGCTAACTGCAAAATAAAGGTAGTGAAAAAGACGCCGATCACCAAATGAGGTCTTTCTAGTAAATTCCAACTGAATTGTTTAGTTGAATGCATATTGGCCAATTGCGTTTTATCTTCTTTAATCCAAACGGACGTTAAAAAAGATGCAAACATAAAGGCGCCCGTCACAAAAAATACATGGCGCAAACCGATCCAATCCGCCAAAAAACCGCCAAGCAGCGGTCCGATCAATGAACCGCCTACTGTTCCTGTTGATAAAATGCCTAATGCTCTGCCGCTGAAGTCTTTTGGCGTTTGCGTGGCAACGAGAGTAATCGATGCCGGAATAAACCCCGACACCGCCCCCATCACAAAACGCAGTCCAGCTAACTGATAAACATTTTGCGCAAATCCCATTAGCGTCATGATGACCGCCATTCCTAAACTGGCTCTAAGAAGCATCGGTTTACGCCCATATTTATCGGCAAGTTTGCCCCATAATGGCGATACGATCGCTGCCATAAGAAAAGTGGAGCCGAACACAATTCCCGACCATCTGGCAATATCCCCTTCATTAGAAATGCCGAGTTTCTCAACATAAAGGGGCAAAAAAGGAATGACAAGGCTCATTCCGCTGGACGTACAAAAAGAACCGAACCAGCAGATATACAAATTTTTCTTCCACAATTCCATCGCTGCACCTTCTTTTATTTCATTCACTACACCAATATTATATATCACATTTATTTCTCTTTGTTAAATATTTTGTATTCGTAATTTTAGTTAATAAAATAAAGGATGAATTTTTTCACCGAAACTGCTTTCCAAAAAACAAGAGAGCAGAAACAGCTCCTGCTCTCCTTATTGCTAACGTGATTTGACCTAAGCAAAATCTTACTTTTTTTTGATCTCTTTCCGCAATTGAATCAATTTGTATAAATTGATGACAACGGTTTTGGTGACGGCATATGTCGGAACAGCCAAAATCATTCCTAAAATACCGGCGATATTCCCTGCAACAAGAAGCAAAATGATAATCGTCAGGGGATGTGTGTCAAGCCTTTTTCCAATGATAAAAGGGGAAATGACGTTCCCGTCAATTTGCTGGACAACCGTTACAACAATAACAACAAGAAGCGCTTTGAACGGCGAATCAAGCAATCCGACAATTACAGCGGGAGCCGCTCCAATAAAAGGGCCCAAATACGGAATAATATTTGTAATGGCCACAGTAATCCCTAACAGCAATGCATATGGAAGTCCAATGATCAAATAACCGATAAATGTAAACAAGCCTACAAATAATGATACGAGCATTTGTCCTTGAATATAAGTAGAAAGGGTTTGGCCTGTTTCCCTTAAAATAATTCTCACTTCGTCCCTGAAATCAGTTGGAAAAAACTTTACCACTTGATCCGGCAGCTTATGGCCGTCTTTAATCATATAAAATAGGATGAATGGAACGGTTACGATAATCAGTGTAATGTTCGTGATGACGTTAAAAATCGACTGGACCCCGTTTGTGATATTATTGGTAATTTTGGATGCATAGTGCGTAATCGTGCTTTCAATTTTTGCGATGGAGAAATAATCTTGTGTCAGCACCCATTGAAACCAGCTTGTATGATATAAATTCTCCACGATTTCCCTTGATTTGACAATATAAAAAGGCGTATTTTGAATCAAATCGTTAAACTGTTTGACGATCGTCGGCCCGACCAAAATGACAACGAGAGCAATGCCAATAATAAAGAAAACATACAAAATGAGGATGGCGAGTACTCTCGGGATTTTTTGCCTTTCAAGAAAATCGATAAACGGTGCAAACAAGAAGAATAAAAAACCGGAAATAATAATCGGAAAGAACAATGTAGTGACAAAGATGCCGATCGGTTCAAAAAGAAATGAAATTTTTGTGCAAAAATAAACGATGACGATGATCATGAGAATTTCCAGCGTCCAAAACTGGAGTTTTGATTTAAACATATTGGCCTCCCGCATTATCATTTTTCAAAAACGATATTCTTACCATTTAGAATAGCCTTAGAAATATCATTTTCAAACGAGTGCTTAAATTTTGATGTTGATTTTAATGATATTGGCCCGTCTCAATGTTTCAAAAAGAATTACGACGGCAGGGCCTAAAAACAATCCCCAAATGCCGACCATCTTTAAACCGATGAACATGCTGATCAGAGCTGCAAGCGGGCTTATGCCCATATTCGATGACATAATTTTCGGTTCCACCGCCCGTCTAACAACCGTAATGACAAGAAATAAAACGACAAAACCGATGCCAAGATTTGTTTGCCCTTGGCTAAATGCATAAATCGCCCAAGGAACCAAGACAGATCCCGTTCCTAAAATTGGGAGAATATCGACAATCACAATGATGATCGCCATAATCAAGCTGAAATCAACGCGAAGCACGGATAGCCCGATGTAGGCTAAAACAAAGGTCAATAAGCTCAAAATCAGCTGAGCTTTCATGAAACCAAATCCTGCTTTGTATAAATCATGCAAAACATATTTTATTTTTTCCTTCGTTTTATCGGTCAACATCGATTCAATCGAAGCCCAAATTTTCGGAAGATCTAAACTAATCAAATAAAGGGCGATCAAATAAATAAGAACTTCAATTAGAAATCCCGGAATACCGGATACGAACATAATGAGTGATTCCAGCAGTTGTTTCACAAGCCCATCAACAGAATTGACGGCATTATTGATCGATAATTCAATCGATGTCATCACACCTTCAGGCAGTGTTGCAGAATAATTTTCCCATGTATCAAGAAGAGGATTGATAAAATCCGAATTGAATTTTCTGACGTAAAACGGGATATTCTCGATGAAGCTAACAAGTTTCGTATAAATGAAGTTTATTAAACCGACCCCGAGAATACATGACAACAGTAAAAAGATGACAAAAGTCAATAAAACCGCCAAAGGCCTTTTTATCTTTGCTTTCTTTTGCAAAAGGCGAATCGGCTTCTCAAGAACAAGCGCCGTTAACAGGGCAAGCAAAATTGGGATGCTAAAAGGTATGAGAATAACAAAAGCAATAATGATGACAAAGATCGGCAAGTACTTTTTCATTTTCAATACATTTTCCCCTATCCTTCTAAAATATTCAACTACTATTATAGCTTGTAATTCTCTTTTAAACTATGGAGTATCCTCACCCTTTTAAAAAAAAATGCAATTTCCTTTTATGTTCCATTTTACTAATTAGCACATTTTTTGCAAAATATCTAGACAAATTAAAAACAGTCACATATAATCTAATTAGAAAATTGAATGTGAATCAAATGGAATCCCAAAGGGGAGTAGCTTAACAATAAAGCCGTCATTTCGTGGGTATCCCACCGGTTTTATTGAACAACGATGAAGTTGTTAGCGAGACCTTTGCCATACAATGTGGCAAAGGTCTTTTTGCATTTTCATCATAACAGGAGGATGATATAGGTTTGTTGCTTAGAAAATACATGTCCAGAATTGGAATTGGAGCAGCGACCGTTGATCTTGTCTTGGAAAAAGATGCCTATTATCCAGGCGAAACGGTGAAAGGCAATTTCTTTATTAAAGGTGGAACGATTAAACAATCCATTAAAAAACTGCAATGCGATTTGATAAAAATGACAAAAATGGGGCAGCAAAAAGTTTATGAGATCATCGCTACAACGACCATTTTGACACACGAGATCATCGATTCTGATGATAGGGCGAAAATCCCTTTTGAGTTTGTATTGCCGGAAAATCTGATGCCATCTACAGATTCGCTGACATACAGATTCAAGTCTACATTGGTTTTCAGTAAAGGGGTCGACAGCCTTGATCATGATCATATACAAATCTTAACAAAATCGTAAAGAGGATGGGAGATGAGAAAGATGGCGTAAAGAATTTGCTTTTTTTTCCGCCATACGCTCACTCCTCCCTTTCTTGTTTAATTTTTTCCAGATCAAAGGAGGTGAAAACAAAACATACATTACATTCGTTTCTTGCCATAATTACTGGTTATACCTTTCGATATGAAACCGGACTTATTTTCAGTAATTGGAATAGTGAATGATGCAGCAATATTGATACAAATGCTGCAGCAAATTGTAAAATGGCTCCTATGCCATTAAAGGAAAAATATAGACTTTCACACGTATAGTGAAAAGGATATGAATCGGGTAAATTAATTTCAAGGAGTGATGTACATTGGATTTATTCTCACCTGAATTTTGGTCAGCTTTAATTTCCATTATTATTATTGACTTGGTGCTGGCAGGCGACAACGCCATCCTTATCGGTCTCGCTGCCAGAAATGTACCGAAACACCAACAGAAAAAAGTGGTTATTTGGGGAACATTTGGGGCGATTGCCATCCGTGCCGTAGCAACACTTGCCGTAGTTTGGCTCTTGAAAATCCCGGGGCTGTTATTAGTCGGCGGCATCCTTCTTCTATGGATAGCCTACAAGCTCTTGGTGGAAGAAAAAGATCATGACATTGATACAGGGGACAGCTTTTGGGCTGCCATCAAAACCATTATTGTTGCGGATGCCTTAATGGGGCTCGATAATGTCCTCGCCGTAGCCGGAGCTGCACACGGATCATTTTTATTGGTGATCATCGGTTTATTAATTTCGATCCCGATTGTTGTATGGGGCAGCACGTTGATAATCAAATGGATTGAACGGTTTCCGGTTATTATTACAATTGGTTCCGCCGTCATCGCTTTTACCGCAGCCAAAATGATCGTCGATGAAAAATTTTTGAAAGGATTTTTTGAAGAAAACCCCGTACTTAAATGGGGACTTACAATTGTTCTTGTGGCAGGGGTCATATTGGCAGGGTATTTGAAAAAGAGAAAAGATTCTCCTGCGCAACCAAAAAAGGAAGAAGCATCTTAACAATATAGAGGGGCAAACTTTGAATTGCCCCTTTTTATATATACTTTCGATGTACATTTTGCCCATCATAACTGAAGATAATCTGTTTATTTTCTACAACAGTTTCCATGTGGACGGCACGTCCCCAAAGCTGATAAATATATGGGAGAACCTTTTCCAAGTATTTTATATCAAGTTCTATTCCTTCATACCAATGCTTTAAGTACAGTTCGCCGTTTTTCAAATAATCGCCGTCCATCACCGTCACAAATGGAAATCCGCCATTGATCCTCATGCTTACAAGCTGATCTCTGACAACTTCCCAATCTTTATCCACTATTTTATATTCATTGCCTTGTTTTTGAAATAAATACAAATCCTCCCGCAATACTAAATCTTTTGTTAAATAGTTACGAATAAAAGACGTATCTGATTCAATTTCCCTGATCTCAAACAATTTTGCCCTTCCGGAGCCGGCAGTAATTCCTTGCTTTTTCATCTCTTCTGTTGGATTGTTATACCGTTCTTCAATATCTTCAAAAATTTTCAGCCCTAAGTAATATGGATTGATCCCTGTCCGCGATGGCTGTACAACTCCGGCATTTAATTTCGCATATTCTATCACCTCTCCGGAAGTTAACGGAAGTTCCCTCATAATCCTTTGGTGCCAATAGGTAGCCCAGCCCTCATTCATGATTTTCGTTTCAAGCTGCGGCCAAAAATAAAGCATTTCTTCCCTCATCATTGTTAATATGTCTCTTTGCCAATCTTCCAATTCCCTGCTATACTCCTCAATGAATAAAAGCAAATCTTTTTCCGGCTTCGGCGGAAATTTTTTTCTCTTCTTTCCCTTTTTTTCTACACTCTTTTTCCCTCTTTCATCCAAATCCCAAAGATCATCATAAGGTGTCTTCATGACCGGCTGCTCTTCACCATCATCTTCGTCATCTAAACTCCAGGAAAGCTTTTCCCGCAGTAAAGACGGATCAATATGTTCCTGAATCGACAATACCGCGTCAAGAAACATTTCCACTTCTTTTTTTCCATAAAGTAGTTCATAATGTTTAATTCTTTCAGCCGTTGCCGCCATACTTTCAACCATATCACGTTTTGTATTGCTAAAATGGATATTGTTTTTAAAAAAATCGCAATGTGCAAGGACATGAGCTACAATCAGTTTATTTTGAACAAGGGAATTTGTATCAAGCAAAAAAGCATAGCATGGGTCGGAATTAATGACCAATTCATAAATCTTGCTAAGTCCTAAATCATAATGAAGCTTCATTTTATGAAATTGTTTGCCAAAACTCCAATGAGAAAACCTTGTCGGCATTCCGTACGCGCCAAATGTATAAATAATGTCGGCAGGACAAATTTCATACCGCATCGGATAAAAGTCAAGGCCAAATCCTTTAGCAATTTCGGTAATTTCCTCTATCGCATACTCAAGCGCTTGTTTGTCTTCCATATTCATCTTGAAATCCCCCTTATATTGCCCTTATAACAATTTATGTAATAAGAAGGGGGATGATGAGGCCATTTTATGGGTCGTATTGGAAAAATAAAAACGGCGCCCTTTTAAGGAAGCCGCTAATAATCATAAATTAGGCAAATAGCGGTGCTTGTTTCATTAGCATGGATGGGCCAAAAAATTCATAATGAATCTTTTCATCCGCTACTTTTAACTCTTCTAAATAGCTGACGATTGCTTTCATAAAGGGGACAGGACCGCAAATATAATAATCTGCAGCCGGATGAATAAATTTTTCAAGCACATCTTTTGTGATCTTTCCTTTATGATCCCCGTTTCCATTTTGTATTGGCTGATCATAGCAAATAAAAGATGTCCCATTTGGTAATAGGGTTACGACATCTTTCACCTCTTTATCAAATGCCCGCACCGCTTCATTTTTGGCGGCATGAATGAAAGTTACAGGTCTAGCTGGATTTTCTTTGGCAATAGAATGAAGCATGCTCATTAACGGTGTTACGCCAACACCGCCGCCGATCAGAACAACAGGAGTTAGTTGATGAACATCTAAAACAAAATCCCCTGCAGGAGCACTTAGTTCTAGTTCGTCGCCAACTTGAATGTGGTCGTGCAAATAATTGGAGACCTTCCCGCTTGGCTGATTTGGCTCTGCTTCACGCTTGACGGAAATTCGAAAGTAATCTTTCCCTGGTGCATCGGATAAACTGTACTGTCTATTTAATACGTATTTTTCCCCATCTATTGTTATTTTTACTGTAATATACTGACCCGGCATAAAATACGGAACAGGAGCGCCATCTTTCGGTTTTAAGTAAAAAGATGTAATCACATCACTTTCCTTAACTTTTTCAGCAACAATAAATGGTTTAAAAAACCGCCATCCGCCTTCCATTTTTTCCGCTTCATCGTACATTTCTTGTTCGACATTAATAAAAACATCTGCAATTACTTGATAAGCCTCTTTCCATGCCGATATAACTTCTTCTGTTGCGGCATCCCCCAATACTTCTTTTATTGCTGCTAATAAATTTTCGCCAACAATAGGATAATGTTCCTTTTTCACCCCTAAACTACGGTGTTTATGGGCAATTTGTTTTACAGCGGGAAGAATGTTTTCCAATTGATCTATATGTGAAGCTGCTGCCAAAAGAGCATTTGCCAACGCCGTTTGTTGTCTTCCTCTTTGCTGGTTTGCATGATTAAAAATGTTTAACAGTTCTGGATGATGGTGAAACATCCGTTTATAGAAATGGCTTGTGATTTCAGTTCCTCTTTCCGCTAATATCGGAACAGTTGATTTAATAACACCAATCGTTTCTTTAGACAACATGCAAATTCCACTCCTTTTTAGAAAAGATGTATATAAATTACATCTTTAAAATATCTTACATTTTTAATTAAAGCAATATTTCAAATACATCTTTTGAAAAGTTGTCACTTTTGATGATCCGGTTGGAAGAATGTATAATGGTTAATAATATGTATGGATAAAGAGAGGGAAACAAATGCGTCTGACCAATTATACAGACTATTCCTTGCGTGTACTTATATACATTGGTGCCAAAGATAGGGAAGAACTTTCAAATATTAAAGAAATTGCAGATGTATACTGCATTTCCAAAAATCATTTAATGAAGGTTATCCATCAATTAGGAAAAAACGGTTATATTGAAACAATTCGCGGAAGAAATGGCGGTTTTCGTTTAGCTCGTCCAGCATCAAAAATTGTCATTGGTGAAGTTGTCCGAAATATGGAAGAAGATTTTTATCTTGTAGAATGTTTCCATGAAGACAGCCATTGTATTATAAGTCCTGCATGCAAATTGCGCCATATTTTGCATCAAGCATTGCAAGCTTATTTACATGTGCTCGACCAATATACATTGGCTGATTTAATCATCAATAAAAATGATTTGAAGGAAATGCTTAAACTTCCATAAACCTTTGACCGCAAAGGGGTTGTCCGAAAAAATGGTTTTTCAGCCCAATCATAAAAAAGTAAGACCAAAGAATGCTGTTAAATCAACATTCTTTGGTCTTTTATTTGGAAACATGTGACCCTAAAATGGGCTAATCAGACAGCCCCTTTGCCTTTCCGGGCTAATGAAAAAGTCAAATGATTGACACATTGACAACAATTACACCGTTTTTCACAGCCTGTTATTCATACAATAAACATAACTCCTTTTACAGGAGGATTTAAAATGAACAAATTGGATTATGATAAAGCTCTTTATTACACTCACCGTTCCCAATGGGATAATTTAGTTATTTTAATGGTGCGAACAAAGGACGATTTTTTATCCAAAAAAATTGAACATTTTTTGCATGCTTATCATTACGAGACTGACTACCAACTGATCGAACAAAAATTATACGGTTTGCTTCGTTATATCGATCATGCTTTGGAACAAACAGCTATACAAAAACAAATGATTGTGTTCACATAGGCGGAAAACTAACAAAAAACCCCATGTCATTCTGACGATGACATGGGGTTTACAGAATATTTAACGTCAACCTTTTAGAATCTGTTCCACTTTCTCCATCACCGCATTCGTTAAGACGGCCAATGCTTTTTCGCTGTTTTCTAATGAATCTGCTTTTACGGCAAAATAAAACTTCACTTTCGGTTCCGTTCCGGACGGTCTTAAACAAAACCAGGATCCGTCATCAAGAAAATATTTCAAAACATTCGATTTCGGCAAATGAAGCGTTTCTTTTTCATTTGTTTTCAAGATGGTCCGTTCACGTTTTAAATAATCTTCAATAATGGTAACCGATTGGCCGGCGATCATTTTCGGCGGATCGCTTCGGAATGAGGCCAAGATGCTTTGAATCTGTTCTGCTCCATCTTTTCCTTTTAAAGTTAATGATTTTAATCCTTCACGGTAATAGCCGTATTGATCGAATATTTCCAGCAGACCGTCATACATGGTCATGCCTTTTTTCTTATAATAGGCACAGACTTCTACGGCTAAAATGGCCGCTTGTACGGCATCTTTATCTCTGACAAAATCACCGATTAAATAGCCATAGCTTTCCTCGTAGCCAAATTGGAACTTGTATTGCCCGTTTTGTTCATATTCTTTAATTTTTTCGCCAATAAACTTGAAGCCGGTGAGCGTATCGACCGTATCGAGCCCGTACGACTCGGCAATTGCTCGTCCAATCTCCGAAGTAACGATCGTTTTTAGTACAACGCCGTTTTCAGGAAGCAACCCTTTTTTCTTTTTTTCGGAAAGAATATAGTTCAATAAAATGGCGCCTGTTTGATTTCCGGTTAAAACGACATATTCCCCTTTATCGTTCTTGACGGCAACTCCCAATCGATCCGCATCAGGATCGGTTCCGATTAATATGTCGGCATTGATTCGTTTCCCTTCTTTAATGGCCAGTTCAAATGCGGCATGCTCCTCCGGATTCGGCGATTGTACTGTTGAAAAATTCGGATCGGGAAGCTCCTGTTCTTTCACAACGGTTACATTTTGATAACCTAATGCTTCAAGCGCCCGTCGAACCGGTTTGTTTGAAGTCCCGTGAAGAGGTGTAAATACGACTTTTACATCCACCTCTTGCGATAAATTCGGATGTAAAGAAATCGTTTTTAGCTTTTCGTTATATGCCTCATCAACTTCCGGTCCAATTATTTTCAAAAGGCCTTTTTGTTTTAAAATATCTTCGTTTTCAACTGCTACTTCCAGCTCATTTTCCACTTCATATACTTTTTGAATCACATCATCAGCTGCTTTTGGCGGAAGCTGTCCACCATCTTCCCCGTATACTTTATAACCGTTGTATTCCGGCGGGTTATGGCTGGCCGTAATAACAATTCCGGCAAAAGCATTTAAAAATCGAACCGCAAAAGAAAGTTCGGGAGTCGGTCTAAGCTCATCAAACAAGAAAGTTTGAATGCCGTGTGTGGAAAGCGTTTTGGCCGCTTCCATTGCAAATTCAGGCGATTTATGGCGGGAATCATAGGCAATGACCACCCCTCGTTTTTTTGCTTCATCTCCAAATGATTCGATATATCTCGCTAATCCTTCTGAAGCCTTGCGAACCGTATATATGTTCATTCTGTTTGTGCCCGGGCCAATTTCACCGCGCATACCCCCGGTGCCGAATTCTAAATTTTTATAAAAACAGTCTTCCAATTCCTTTGGATTCTTTTCTTTCTCCTGTAATTGCCGTTTAAGTTCCTGATCCAGATCACTCTTCGCTTTCCAGCGTTCATAATTCTCTTTCCAGTTCCCCATAGCTATTTGTCCCCCCAGCCTAAGAAGTATTTACCATTTCAGCGCTACTAGTATTTTATCACATTTTTTGTCGAAAGGAGACGGCTGTTTCATAAAAGCAACGTCCCAATTTCTTAGGATGCCGTCGATGACAGGACAGCAGATTGGGGGCGGGTTTATTCCTGTTTATGGTCAAAACTTTCATCCACTGGAACTACCGCATCATGCAAAGAGGCTTCCAACTGTTCTTTCATTTGTTCTTTTTTGTTATCGTCCCATTTCAGCCGGCCGCTCATATAGTCAATAATCGGATCTTTCCAAGTCCGTACCCAATCGATATCAAACATTAGTGCGCCGGTTCTTCTGACAAAGAAATCGACAGGCGTTACAGCCATTTCTTCAGTTATCGCATATTCGACTTGAGCCAAAATCATAGCTGGTATTTTACGGGTTTCCGCTTCAGTTCCGAGGTTTTTAACCAGCCGAAACAAATGATCCACATTTGATCCATAGCGCTTTGCAAGCTGCTCGGCCTCTTCTTTTGTCAAACCTGCTTTCAATCCTTCGTTTATTTTTTGTTTAATGAAGTTGGGGAAGTTTTTTGAGCCGCCGACATGCCCTCCGGAAATCGGCAGTCGTTTTGTTTTACAAGAATCGAAATGGTTGATCCCTTCTTCATTCAATTGGCGGACGACAAGATCAACTACCGTTTCAGCCATTTTGCGATACCCTGTCAGCTTTCCTCCTGCAATCGTAATAAGCCCCGACTCAGATGTCCATATTTCATCTTTTCTGGAAATTTCTGATGGATTTTTTCCTTCTTCATAAATTAATGGGCGTACGCCGGCCCAGCTCGATTCGACATCGCTTTCCGAAAGGGTTAAATCCGGAAACATGAATCGGATCGCCTTTAACAAATATTCTCTGTCTTTATAGGTCATTTTCGGATGCGACGTGTCACCTGTATAAAAAGTATCCGTTGTTCCCACATACGTTTTTCCGTCTCTTGGAATGGCAAATACCATGCGTCCATCAGGCGTATCAAAATAAATCGCTTGCTTTAGCGGAAATTTCGATTGGTCAAACACTACATGAACTCCTTTTGTCAGCCGGAGCTTTTTCCCTTTTTTCGAGCGATCCTTTTCTCTGAGCTTATCCACCCATGGACCTGTCGCATTGATGATTTTTTTCGTGAATATTTCATATGTTTTCTTGCTCATGACATCTTCTACACGAACGCCGACAACTTTATTGTCCTGATAAATAAAATCGGTCACTTTCGCATAGTTGACAACATCTGCGCCAAATTTGACCGCCTCCTTCATCACTTCGATGGTAAGACGGGCGTCATCCGTCCGATATTCGACATAATATCCTCCGCCTTTTAATCCCTCTCTTTTCAGCAGCGGTTCTTTTCGCAAAGTTTCTTCTGCGTTTAACATTTTTCGGCGTTCACTTTTTTTGACGGCTGCTAAATAATCATAAAGAAGCAAACCGATCGACGTTGAAAATTTGCCAAACGTTCCGCCTTTGTGAATAGGAAGGAGCATCCATTCCGGTGTTGTGACGTGCGGGCCGTTCTCATATACAACTGCACGTTCACGCCCGACCTCAGCAACCATTTTCACTTCAAATTGTTTTAAATAGCGAAGACCCCCGTGAACAAGCTTCGTCGAACGACTTGAAGTCCCTGCCGCAAAGTCCTGCATTTCAACTAAAGCCGCCTTCATTCCTCTAGTTGCCGCATCGAAAACAATGCCTGCTCCTGTAATCCCCCCGCCAATCACCAAAACATCATACGTTTCTTTTGCCATTTTGTTTAAAATTTGCTCCCGTTCCATGCTCGTGAAACCCATCACTCTCAGCCTCCGTTTTTATTATTATGTTTACCCATTTTTCAGCAAACAAAAAGAGACCACAGCTAGCTAAAGCAAGCCCATGCTTGCTTAAGTGTGTGGTCTCTCCTGCTCTCCAACCTATTATTAACCTAATGAAATTGTATCATATTATAGTGGAAACGTAAATGAAATCGTTTTATTATTTTCCCTTTCAGCGTTATTTAAAAGCGCGTGTGGCCTGAACGGCTTTTCTCCATCCCTCATAAAGTTTCTCTCGCATTTCCTTCGCCATCATCGGCTCAAATTGTTTTTCCAAATTCCACTGTTGTTTTATTTCTTCACGATTTTTCCAATAACCGACGGCAAGCCCTGCAAGATATGCAGCTCCGAGAGCCGTTGTCTCATTAATGACCGGCCGTTCAACAGGTACGCCTAATATATTGCTTTGAAATTCCATTAAAAAGTTATTTTTGACAGCACCGCCATCTACCCGCAGAGTTTTGAGCGAAATACCAGAATCTGCTTCCATCGCTCCGAGAACGTCCTTCGTTTGATACGCAAGCGATTCCAATGTCGCCCGAATAAAGTGTTCCTTTGTCGTCCCCCGGGTTAAGCCAAAAACCGCACCTCTTGCATCACTGTCCCAATATGGCGTGCCAAGACCTACAAACGCCGGAACAATATAGACTCCATCTGTTGATTCAACTCTCGTTGCATAAGATTCACTATCTTTGGCATTTTTTATCATTCTTAATCCGTCGCGAAGCCATTGAATCGCAGAACCGGCAACAAAAATGCTGCCTTCTAGTGCATATTCAACTTTCCCATCAATTCCCCAAGCGATTGTAGTGAGAAGCCCGTGCTTAGACTTAATCGCTTTTTCGCCGGTATTCATGAGCATAAAGCAGCCTGTTCCATACGTGTTTTTTGCCATTCCTTCATCAAAGCATGCCTGCCCGAATAATGCCGCCTGCTGGTCGCCCGCTGCCCCGGCGATCGGAATTTCTTGGCCAAAGAAATGGTAGCTTACCGTTTTGGCATATATTTCAGAGGATGGTCTTACCTCAGGGAGTATTGATTTCGGAACATTTAAAATGTCAAGAAGCTCATCGTCCCATTTTAAGTTATAAATATTGAACATGAGTGTCCGGGATGCGTTTGAATAATCGGTAACATGCGCCTTTCCGCCTGAAAGTTTCCAAATAAGCCATGTATCAATTGTTCCGAACAAGAGCTTCCCTTGTTCCGCTTTTTCTCTTGCTCCATCAACATGATCTAAAATCCATTTCACTTTCGTTCCGGCAAAATACGGGTCGATCAGCAATCCCGTCTTTTCCCTGAACAAAGAATCATATCCTTTCGCTTTTAATTCTTCACATATATCCGCTGTTTGCCGTGATTGCCACACGATCGCATTATAAATCGGTTTTCCGGTTTCTTTCTCCCAGACTACAGTCGTTTCCCGTTGATTGGTGATGCCAATGCCGGCAATTTGCTTTGGATCAATGCCTGATTCAGACAAACAGGAAGCAATGACTGCCAAAATCGAACCCCATATTTCATTCGGATCATGCTCTACCCATCCCGGTTTTGGAAAATGCTGTGTAAATTCTTTTTGAGCGGTATGGACAATTTCGCCCTTTTGATTAAACAAAATGGCTCTTGAACTTGTGGTGCCTTGATCAAGTGACAAAATGTAACATTCCATCTTCAATTCCCCCGTTTCAAATAAATGTTTGTCAGACAGGAAACTTTCTCAATTTGTTGAATACAAAGATTTTTGTGCTTCAGAGTGTGAACCTGCCTTTTTATTTTTTACATATATGAATAAAAGAAGTGCGATTAACACAACAGCGCCGATCCAAAATTGATCTCCATCTTTCCCTTGAAAAACATATTGGTAAAATAACGCACCAAATGAGCCGCCGGCTAAAGGAGCAGCTACTGGAACCCACGCATATTTCCAATTCGAACTTCCCTTTCCCGGAATCGGCAATAGAAAATGGGCAAGTCTTGGCCCTAAGTCTCTGGCCGGATTAATGGCATATCCTGTTGTTCCCCCCAATGAAATTCCGATGCTTACGATCAAAAAACCGACGATGAGCGGGTTTAAGCCCTCTGTAAACTTATTCGCCCCGATGGCCAGAATTCCTAGTACCAATACAAAAGTTCCGAACATTTCACTAAAAAAGTTGGCAAATGTGTTGGGGATGGCCGGGCTCGTTGCAAAAACCCCCAATTTCACACTTGGATCATCTGTTTTTTCCCAATGCGGCAAATAGTGAAGATATACAAGTACTGCGCCGCAAACAGCTCCAATCATTTGCGCCAAAATATAGGACGGGACTAGACTCCAAGAGAAATCGCCAATGATGGCGAGACCTATTGTCACAGCCGGATTTAGATGGGCGCCGCTTATCCCGCCAACCGCATAGACGGCCATGGCAACTGCCAATCCCCAGCCGAATGTAATAACGATCCACCCAGAACGTTCGGCAAATGATTTTTTTAAATTAACTCCTCCACAAACACCAGCTCCCAAAACAATTAGAAGCATCGTACCGACAGCTTCTCCTATAAATGCATTCATAAATTCCCCTCCTATATTTTTATCAAAATTTGTGACAGAAAAAAGTTGTTTTGCATAAAAAAATCCACAACAAATTCCCTCCCCATTTAAGAGAGGCTTGTTGTGGATCTCCTTTTCTCCATCACATTTGTTAACTTTATTGTCAGCATAACAACTTTTGAAAGCGTTGTCAACATGTTTTTTTGTGGAAAATTATTCAATCCAAAGATGCTCCTTTGAGGTGGTGACGGCGGTTGCCCCTGCTGTTAAGGCGTTTTCTATATCCTCCTTCGTTTGAATAAAACCTCCCGCTAAAATGGGAATGTTTGTTTCTTTTTTTATATTTTGAATCAAGCGCGGAACGATTCCAGGCAGCACTTCAACAAAATCAGGTTCATATTTCTTCATAATGTCCAAACTTTTATCCAATGCCCCGGAATCTAATAAAAACAGCCGTTGAACAGCTATTACTTTTTTTTGTTTTGCCTTGGCAATTACGGATGTTCTTGTTGAAATTAATCCTGCCGGTTTAATATCTTGGCATAAAAACTCCGCTGCATACTCATCGTGCTTTAATCCTTGGATTAAATCAACGTGAATAAGCAATTTTTTGTTTGCCTTTTTTCCAGTGTCGACCAAACTTTTCAACTGCCCCAAATGGCTGTCAAGCAATACCCCAAATTCAAAATCGCTCTGCAGAAAACGATCAAATTGCTTCATATTCCGAATAGCCGGAATAATCGACTGTCCATGAAACATCCGATGCTCCCTCCCTCTATAAATGTTGATATATCAACGGTTGTAGCCGTTTCAGGGGTGTCAAAAAAATATTTTTCGACAAAGTTTCTAACATTATTTCTTAAATATGTGTATATCTTACATTGACG
>NZ_JBVVUU010000037.1:0-23179 GCF_056032925.1 Aeribacillus sp. JST-2 | reverse complement strand
ACCTTTAGACCCAGTTTATTACATGTACCAATACTGGGTTTCTTCAGTATTGCCTTTTTTCGGATCATCGGACAAGGGAATTTCCAATTTCTATGATTTTTCACCTTGACATATTACCGCAGGACTTTTTGGTATTTGGCTTCCAGAAATCGCTGCCAAAGACCTGGGGCATTTTTTTTGAATTTAGTTAAGATTTTCGATTGTTATGTTACTTAAAAGACCATCATGAGTATAGAAAACTAAAAAACGGCAGCTGTTTCGCAGTGGAACGCAACATGGATCATTTTCTAAATGTTAATCATTTTACTATTGAATATTTATCTTTATTTTGGTAGTATGGTAACATATTAGCGAACTAAAGTGAACGTCCTTTGGAGGTGCAAGCGATTGTTTATGTTTGAAAAGCCTTTAGGCATGCGGGATACATTGCCGGGCTTATATGTGATAAAAGAAAAGGTACGAAAAAAAATGATGAACGTCATCGAAAGCTGGGGTTACGAATTTCTTGAAACACCGACGCTGGAGTTTTATGAAACGGTCGGGGTTCAATCTGCAATATTAGAGCAGCAGTTGTTTAAACTGCTTGATCGTCAAGGGCATACACTTGTGTTAAGACCGGATATGACCGCGCCAATTGCGAGGGTGGCGGCTTCGAAACTGATGAAGGAATTTTTGCCGTTAAGGCTTGCCTATTCGGCCAATGTATTTCGAGCTCAGCAGCATGAAGGCGGACGTCCCGCTGAATTTGAGCAAATTGGCATCGAATTGATCGGCGATGAAACGACCAGTGCCGATGCGGAAGCGATTGCCTTGATGATCTATTCCCTGAAAAATAGTGGATTGGAAGATTTCAAAATTTCCATTGGCCATATCGGTTTTATCAATGCTTTGTTTGCTGAAATTTTAGGAAAAGAAGAACGAGCTGAAAAACTGCGCCGCTATTTATATGAAAAAAACTTTGTCGGCTATCGTGAACATGTTAAAAATCTCCCCCTTTCGACCATTGATAAAGAACGCTTGATAAAAGTGATTGAATTAAGAGGTGGAATTGAGCAGGCCGATATAGCGATGGATCTTGTCTCCTCTGAAGAAGGAAAAAAAGCGCTTGAAGATTTGAAACAGTTGTTCGTTCAACTTGATGCCTATGAAGTAAATCAATATATGAAACTGGAACTGAACATTGTCAGCCATATGAACTATTACACCGGCATCCTTTTTGAACTTCATGCAGATGGCGTCGGATTGCCGATCGGAAGCGGCGGCCGCTATGACCAACTGTTGGAAAAATTTAACCGCTCTGCTCCTGCTACAGGTTTTGGCATCCGTTTGGATCGTTTGCTCGAAGCCCTTGGCGATTTAGAGGCGGACAGGGAACGTTATGCTGTCATTTTTAGCCAAGAGCAGCGCAAAGAAGCTTTTCAACAGGCAATGAATCTTCGGAAAGAAGGAAAACAGGTAGTTATGCAGGACATTTCTGGTGTTGACCAAATTGACAAGTTTGTGGAAAAATTCACAGATATATTATATTTTCTTGGCAAACCAGGAAAGGTGAGAGAAAAATGAGTATGTTGACAATTGCAATGCCGAAAGGAAGGATTTTTTCGGAAGCGGCCGATTTAATCAGAAAATCGGGTTATCAGCTTCCTGATGAATTTGATGAGTCGCGGCGGCTGATTTTAAATGTTCCGGAAGAAAACATCCGCTTCATATTGGCCAAACCGATGGACGTCGGAACATATGTAGAACACGGAGTGGCTGATGTAGGGATTGCCGGCAAAGACGTCATGATGGAAGAGGAACGGGATGTATTCGAAGTACTTGATCTGAAAATAAGCAAATGCCATTTGGCGGTAGCGGGGCTTCCCAATACAAAGATGAGTGATGTTGCTCCGAGAGTGGCAACAAAATATCCGAATGTCGCTTCCAAATATTTTCGTGAACAAGGCGAACAAGTGGAAATCATCCATTTAAACGGGTCAATTGAACTGGCGCCATTAATTGGGCTGGCTGATCGGATCGTCGATATCGTTTCAACGGGACAGACATTGAAAGAAAACGGATTGGTGGAGCTTGAACATATTGCCGATGTAACTTCCCGTTTAATTGTCAACCCAGTGAGTTATCGCATGAAGGATCGGCAAATTGACTTGCTCGTTGAACGTCTTGCCAAAACAGTGGCCAAAGAAGGGGAGGATGAAGATTGAAAATCGTCAGCGTTTCAAAGGATGAAAAGCTTTCCTTGAAAAGGTCGATCGATGCCGGCACAGAAGAGCAGCGCAACATTGTCAAAGAAATCATTGCCAATGTTCGCGAAAACGGGGACAAAGCGTTATTGGAATACACGGAGCGTTTTGACGGAGCCGCCCTCTCTTCTTTAAAGGTGCAGGAAGAGGAAATTCACCGTGCATATGAAGCGGTTGGCAGCGATTTTGTTGCCATTATAAAAGAAGCTCGGGAAAACATTTATCGGTTCCACGAAAAACAGAAACGGGAATCTTGGTTTTATTTTGATGATGACGGCACGATGCTCGGCCAAAAACTGACACCCATTGATTCAGTTGGCGTATATGTACCGGGCGGCACGGCTGCCTATCCTTCTTCCGTGTTGATGAATGTCATTCCGGCAAAAGTGGCCGGCGTCGGCCGAATCGTACTGACTTCACCTCCTGATCAAAGCGGCAAACTGCCCGCTGAAGTGCTGGTCGCCGCAAACGAAGCAGGTGTGGCGGAAATATACAAAGTTGGCGGCGCCCAAGCGATTGCGGCTCTTGCCTACGGGACGGAAACGATTCATTCGGTTGATAAAATTGTCGGCCCCGGCAATATTTTTGTCGCTTTGGCGAAGCGTGAAGTATTTGGCTCGGTAGCCATTGATATGATTGCAGGGCCGAGTGAAATTGTTGTATTAGCTGATGACAAAGCTATTCCCCGTGAGGTAGCAGCTGATTTATTGTCTCAGGCGGAGCACGATCGTCTGGCTTCAAGCGTGCTTGTTACGCCTTCCGTGCAATTGGCGGAAGCTGTACAAAAAGAAGTGGAAGAACAATTGGCAACACTTCCGCGTAAAGAAATTGCCTCTGCTTCTATTGAACGGTTCGGGAAAATTTACGTGGCGGAATGTCTTGATCATGCGGCAGAGATTGTCAATGAACTTGCTCCGGAGCATTTGGAAATTATGACAGAAAACCCGGCGGACGTCCTGCCGAAAATTAAGCATGCAGGTGCTGTTTTTTTAGGCCGATACAGCTCGGAGCCTGTAGGGGATTATTTTGCCGGACCGAACCATGTCCTGCCGACAAACGGTACAGCGAGATTTTCCAGCCCTCTCAATGTAGATGATTTTATGAAGAAGTCAAGCATTATCTCCTACAGTGAAGCTGCATTTCGCAGAAACGCTTCAAAAATTGCCAGCTTTGCCCGATTTGAAGGGCTGGAAGCCCACGCCAGAGCGATTGAAGCACGTCTAGCAAAAAAGGAGGATCAGCCAAAATGACAAGAACGGCGGCGATTACCCGCACAACAAAGGAAACGGATATTAAGCTGTCATTTTCTATCGATGGAGAAGGCAAAACGAATCTTGAAACAGGCGTTCCATTTTTAACTCATATGCTGGATCTTTTCGCAAAACACGGCCATTTTGATTTATCAGTGGATGCAAATGGCGATGTGGAAATTGATGACCACCATACAACAGAGGATATCGGGATTTGCTTAGGTCAGGCAATAAGGGAAGCGCTTGGCGATAAAAAAGGAATCAAAAGGTATGGACATGCCTTTGTTCCGATGGATGACGCATTGGCGCAGGTAGTCATTGATTTAAGCAACCGGCCCCATTTCGAAATGCGGGGCGATTTACCGAACAATAAAGTCGGAACGTTTGATACGGAGCTCGTTTATGAATTTTTGTGGAAGCTTGCTCTTGAAGCCCGCATGAATTTGCATGTAATCATCCATTACGGGATCAACACTCACCATATGATCGAAGCAGTGTTTAAAGCATTAGGTAGAGCGCTTGATGAAGCAACGATGATCGATCCCCGCGTTAAAGGGGTACCGTCAACGAAAGGGATGTTATAACCATGATTGGAGTTATTGATTACGGCATGGGGAATTTATACAGCGTCTCGAAAGCGCTGGAACGGATGAATGCTGAGTATGTTGTTTCCAGTGATTTATCAATGCTTCAAAAGGCGAAGGCATACATTTTGCCCGGCGTCGGCGCCTTTAAAGATGCGATGGCCATTTTAACGGAATCCAAGATCGCTGATTTCCTAAAAGAAGAAGTGGGAAAAGGAAAACCTCTATTAGGCATTTGCCTTGGGATGCAGCTTTTGTTCAACGAAAGCGAAGAAAACGGATGGACGGAAGGCCTCGGTTTTTTAAACGGGCAAGTGAAAAGAATCCCAGGTGAAGAATTGAAAGTGCCGCATATGGGGTGGAATAAATTAACGTTTCACCGCGACCATCCTCTTTTATCAGGCCTTAAGGAGGATTATGTTTACTTTGTTCATTCTTATTATGCCGTAACGAATGACGAGGACATTGTGATTGCCAGTTCGGAATATGGGGTAACAGTCCCTGCGGTCGTCGGCAATCAACATGTTTTCGGGTGCCAATTCCATCCTGAAAAAAGCGGAAAACTCGGATTGGCTATTTTGCGAAATTATTTAACATTTGTAGCAGGGATGTGACGTTATTTATGGCTTTTACAATTTATCCGGCAATTGATATACGCGGCGGGAAATGCGTCCGTCTGCTCCAAGGCGATTACAATCAAGAAACAGTTTATGGCGATTCCCCGTTTGACATAGCAGCGTCCTTTGTTGATGAGGGTGCTGACTGGATTCATATGGTAGATTTAGATGGAGCAAAACAAGGGAAACGGGTGAATCATGAACATGTCATTAGAGTGGCAAAGGAACTGGATGTATGTGTCCAAGTTGGCGGAGGCATCCGCACGGAAAGGGATGTTTATGAATATTTGGCAAACGGTGTTTCCCGTGTTATTTTAGGAAGTTCCGCCATTTCAAACAGGCCGTTTGTTGAAAAGATGCTTGATATATATGGAAGGAAAATCGCCATCGGCATCGATGCGAAAAATGGTTACGTATCGACGGAAGGCTGGCTGCAAACGTCCGAAGTAAAAGCGGTTGATTTAGGAAGGGAAATGGCCAAAAGCGGGGCGGAAACGTTTATTTTTACCGATATTGCCACAGACGGCATGCTCTCGGGTCCAAATGTAAATGCAGTCGCGGAAATGGCAAAAGCAACTGGAAAAACCGTCATCGCTTCCGGCGGGGTAAGTTCCATTGATGATGTAAAAATTTTAAAAGAACATGAGAAGGAAGGCGTAAAAGGGGCGATCATCGGGAAAGCCCTATATACGAAGAATATTCGGCTCCGTGAAGCATTGAAAGAGGTGGGCGAGGCATGATCACAAAACGCATTATTCCTTGTTTAGACGTAAAGGACGGCAGAGTTGTGAAGGGCGTGCAATTTGTACAGTTGAAGGATGCCGGAGACCCTGTTGAGCTTGCGAAAGTGTATGATGAAGAGGGAGCCGACGAACTGGTTTTTCTTGATATTTCAGCTTCCCATGAAGGAAGAAAGACAATGATCGACGTCGTGGAACGGGTGGCGGCAACTTTGGCCATCCCTTTCACAGTTGGCGGCGGCATCAATTCCTTGGAAGACATGAAAAAAATTTTGCGGGCCGGCGCTGATAAAGTGTCAATCAATACGTCAGCCGTTTTAAATCCTTTGCTGATTACCGAAGGGGCGGATTATTTCGGCAGCCAATGCATTGTTGTCGCCATTGATGCGAAATATGACGAAGAACGGGGCCGCTATCGTGTCTATACCCACGGCGGAAGGAAAGAAACTGAATGGGATGCGGTGGATTGGGCGAGAGAAGCTGTAAAAAGAGGCGCCGGGGAGATTTTGTTAACAAGCATGGACCAAGATGGCGGGAAATCCGGCTTTGACATCCAATTAACGAAAATGATTAGCGAAGCTGTATCGGTTCCCGTCATTGCATCCGGCGGTGCAGGAAAAGCGGCCGATTTCCTCAAAGTGTTCCGGGACGGCAAAGCTGACGCAGCCTTGGCAGCGTCCATTTTTCATTATAAGGAAACATCAGTGGGAGAAGTGAAAAAGTTTTTGCGAAATGAAGGAGTGAATGTCAGATGAATATTTCAGAATTAACATTTAATGAACAAGGGCTGATACCTGCAGTCGTCCAAGATGCTGTCAGCAAGGAAATATTAACTGTTGCTTATATGAATAAAGAGGCGCTAGAAAAAACCCTAGAAACGAAAGAAACATGGTTTTTCAGCCGTTCCCGGCAGGAGCTCTGGCATAAAGGGGAAACATCCGGAAATACACAGACAGTGAAAGAAATTCGCTATGATTGTGATAAAGATGCCCTTGTTGTGTTGGTGGTTCCGAACGGACCGGCTTGCCATACAGGACAATACAGCTGTTTTTCAAAAGCCGAAGGGAGTTTGCAAGGAGATCGGTTTGACATCATCAATCAGCTGGAAGAAGTCATTGCTAAGCGTGAAGCGGAGCGTCCTGAAGGTTCTTATACAACGTATTTGTTTGAAAAAGGAATTGATAAAATTTTGAAAAAAGTCGGCGAGGAAGCTTCAGAGGTCATCATTGCCGCCAAAAACCGGAGCCACGAAGAACTGAAATGGGAAGCGGCTGACTTGCTGTTCCATTTGCTCGTCCTGCTGCGGGAGCAAAAGCTTCCTCTTGATGAAGTATTAAACGTGCTGAGAGAAAGACATAAAAAATGATCGGCGGGGTTTGGCTACGCCATTAATTGATAGTTTTTTATGTATATAAGTTGTGTTATACTATCCTTCGGCAACTAAAGTGAAATGGAGGATTTGAGTGGGAAATCGCAAAAGAAAAAGAGACGGGGATTCCAAAATTGTACGTTTTTTTCAAGACAGTGAGTCCTTTTACCGAATGGGTTTAAAAGCCTACCGAAAAAAAGATTTAAG
The DNA here is from genome assembly GCF_056032925.1 of Aeribacillus sp. JST-2. Taxonomy (NCBI): domain Bacteria; kingdom Bacillati; phylum Bacillota; class Bacilli; order Caryophanales; family Bacillaceae; genus Aeribacillus; species Aeribacillus sp. JST-2. The sequence continues at coordinate 16,169 of NZ_JBVVUU010000037.1, read as the reverse complement.
GCTCGCTTCAAAGCTTGTGAAACGCGCGGTTGAACTGGAACCGGACAACGAAGAAATGATGCATCGGCTGGCATCCATTTATACGGAATTAGGAGAATATGAGAAATCCAATGAATTATTAACATATATTCTCCATCATATGAATCAAGATTCGATAGAATGCTATTATTTTTTGGCAAACAATTATGCACATCTCGGATTGTTCCAAAAAGCCTATCAATATGCCTTGCTTTATCATGAAAAAGCGCCAAAAGGGATATTTGCCGAAGAAAACAATGAGCTGTTGGATATGCTGGAAATGGATGTTCAGGTAGAGGATTCGATAGAATATCCGGAAAATCTGATTGAGAAACAAGAAAAAGCACGGTTCTTTCTTGAAAACGGACAATTTCGCCAAGCGATTTCTTTGTTAGATGAAATCATCGCCGATTATCCGGAATTTTGGTCCGCACATAATAACAAAGCCCTTGCTCACTTTTATTCAGGAGAAGTTGACCTAGCCAAACGCGTGATCTTCCGCATTCTTCAAAAAAACCCGGGAAACTTGCATGCCTTATGCAATCTTTTAGTTTTTTCTTATTATGAAGGCGATGACGCACAGGTTCATTCACTAGTCAATATGCTGAAGGGAGTTTACCCGATCCTGTTTGAGCATCAATATAAATTAGGCGCTACCTTTGCTCTCATAGGATATTACCGGCTTGCTTTTCAAAAGCTGTATCCATTGTATCGAAAAGGGTTTGAAGGAGACGACACTTTCTATTATTGGCTTTCTTATTCTGCTTATTTTATAGGACAGCAAAACTTAGCCAAAAAAATATGGAAAAAGGTTCTTGAAATAAATCCGCTGAAAGACGGAGCAGAACCTTGGAATGCTCAAAACGATTCCAATCGGGATAATATTCCGGAGCGTTTGCTCTCGATTTATTATGCCATGAAGACGAATCAACGAAAGAAACTCATGGATGAACAGCAGTTTGAAACCATTTTGGAAAAAACGGCGATTCAATATGTATTGGCTGTTTTAAACGGCGAAAAGCCATCCGGTTCATCCGCCGTTCAATTCGCTTTTCATGTGGCCGATTGTTTAATGGAACAAACAATGGAAGGGGAATTGCTTGCATTATATTGGTTTCAATTGTTTATCAAGGCGTATGAGGAAGATATTAAATTCCGCAATGTCAAAGCATGGGCTTCAGCTGTTCATTATTTGTGGACGAAGAAAATGGGAAGAAAAATAACTCAGGCCGATTGTGCCAAACGGTTTGACATCAGTGATTCTACATTATCGAAGTACATTCAGGTTGCCAAAAAATTGGATGTGTGAGCAAATCAATAGCACGAGGCATTTATTTTATATAGGATAGGATGTAGGGAATAATAAATTTGTCATATTGTGATTGAAATTATAATGAGGAGTTGAGTCTCGTGTCTGAAGAAAAAATTTATGATTGCATCATTGCTGGAGCAGGACCTGCCGGATTGACCGCAGCTGTTTACACGGCAAGGGCCAATCTTTCAACGCTATTGATTGAAAGAGGAGTTCCGGGGGGACAAATGGCCAATACGGAAGATGTAGAAAATTATCCGGGATTTGATCATATATTAGGTCCTGAACTATCCAACAAGATGTTTGAACATGCCAAAAAATTTGGTGCGGAATATGCTTATGGCGATGTCAAAGAGATAATTGACGAAGGTGAATATAAAATCGTCAAAACTTCCAATAAAGAATTTAAAACAAGATCTGTCATTATCGCGACAGGAGCTGAATATAAAAAACTCGGCGTCCCCGGTGAAAAAGAATTGGGCGGCCGCGGGGTATCATATTGCGCCGTATGTGACGGGGCTTTCTTCAAAGGAAAAGATTTAATCGTCGTCGGCGGCGGAGATTCTGCTGTCGAGGAAGGTGTTTACTTAACCCGGTTTGCCAACAAAGTAACGATCGTTCATCGCAGAGATCAACTGCGTGCGCAAAAAATTTTGCAGCAGCGCGCATTTGACAATGAAAAGGTGGATTTCGTCTGGAATCATACCGTTAAAGAAATTCATGAGGTCGATGGAAAAGTCGGCAAAGTCACGCTTGTTCATACGAAAACAGGTGAAGAAACGGAAAAAGAAATTGATGGTGTGTTTATTTACATTGGAATGGTTCCTCTTTCCAAACCGTTTGAAAATCTCGGCATTACGAATGAAGCTGGATATATTGAAACAAATGAGAAGATGGAAACGAAAGTTCCAGGCATTTTTGCTGCCGGGGATATCCGGGAAAAACCGCTACGCCAAATTGTTACCGCGACCGGCGACGGAAGTATTGCAGCTCAATCTGCTCAAGTTTATGTGGAAGAATTGAAAGAAAAGCTAAAACAAGCAGAAAAAACTCATTAACAAAATCGTAATCGTCATTTAATTGTAATGTAACATCGTTGCAATAAAATTCGGTTACTATAATGGTAGTAATTGACCCCCTTTTATAATATAGACTTAGAGCATGGGTGACCCTTCCCATGCTCCTTTTTTCATTGCATGAACTTCATAAGCCATCGGCAGTTATTCCATGGCCAATCGAAGATTAGTCAAAAGCCGCTGAGCCCCCAAAAAGAGAAACCAGCTGCCGACTGGCATAAAAAATTCTTTCGCCTGAAAACTTATGATACGGGCAGAAAGCCGTTTTCTATTTTCATCAAAGCTGACCAAACACCGAAATTTCAAAAAATACTCCCATTTTGAGCAACTGCGTTGAGCAAAAACAGCATATAATAGTATAATGAAAGGAATCTGATGTATTTAATTTTGAGGCTTAGCAACTTAGGGGTGAACGTATTTTGCAAAGAGTGACAAACTGTGTTTTAGTTCACGACGGTCAACTGCTCCTGCTTCAGAAGCCTCGCCGCAACTGGTGGGTCGCTCCAGGCGGAAAAATGGAAAGTGGAGAGTCGATTAAAGAAGCCGTTGTGAGAGAATTTAGGGAAGAAACAGGCATTTATTTAAAAAACCCCAAAATCAAAGGGATCTTCACGATGATTATCAAAGAAGGGGACAAGGTTGTTCAAGAGTGGATGATGTTTACATTTTTTGCAACAGAATTTAACGGGGAAAATGCCGCCGAGACAGAAGAGGGTAAGCTTGCCTGGCATAAAATTGAAGACATTCATAAGCTTCCGATGGCACCTGGGGATTACCACATTATTGATTATATGTTAAAAGGTTCGGGAATTCTTTATGGAACATTTACATACACATCTGACTTTCAATTGTTGGCTTATCGGCTGGATCCGCAATAAAAATCGGGGGGCTTTTAGCAATGAGTGAAGGAACAAATATTCAAATGGTGATCATTACAGGAATGTCCGGCGCGGGAAAAACAGTAGCCATTCAGAGCTTTGAAGATCTTGGCTATTTTTGCGTTGACAATCTTCCGCCAACTCTGCTGCCGAAATTTCTTGAACTAATGAAAGAATCAAGCAACAAAATGAATAAAGTGGCAGTTGTAATGGATTTGCGGGGCAGGGAATTTTTTGAATCCCTCAACCAAGCGCTTGAAGAAATTAACGATATTCCTTGGATTACGCCGCAAATATTATTTCTTGACGCCAACGACCAAGTTTTGGTAAGCCGCTATAAAGAAACGAGAAGATCCCACCCGTTGGCAACGAAAGGTCTCCCTCTTGAAGGCATCCGCCTTGAACGGGAAATGTTGGAAGAATTAAAAGGAAGGGCGCAAATTGTATATGATACGTCAAATTTAAAACCCCGTGAATTAAGAGAAAAAATTGTCAAACAGTTTGCTGAAAACGAAGGCCAAACTTTTACTGTCAACGTAGTGTCCTTTGGCTTTAAATACGGTTTGCCGATTGATGCGGATTTAGTATTTGACGTCCGCTTTCTCCCAAATCCCCATTACATCGAAAATATGCGTCCCAAAACGGGACTTGATGAAGAAGTCTCCTCCTATGTGCTGAAGTGGCCAGAGACCTCAAAATTTTTAGAAAAGCTTATCGATTTGCTGGCGTTTATGATTCCTCATTTCAAAAGGGAGGGAAAAAGCCAAGTTGTTATTGCGATTGGCTGTACAGGCGGTCAACATCGCTCTGTAACATTGGCGGAATATATCGGAGATTATTTTCGCAAAAGCTTTAAAGTTCATGTTTCACATCGGGACATTGAAAGGAGAAAATTTTGATTATTATGAGGAAGGAAAAACCCAAAGTTGTCATCATCGGGGGCGGGACGGGTCTGTCCGTTCTTCTTCGGGGGTTAAAACGGAAACCTTTTGAAATAACTGCTATTGTAACGGTTGCCGATGACGGAGGAAGTTCCGGAAGGCTCCGGGATGAATTGAAAATTCCGCCTCCGGGGGATATTCGCAATGTGCTAGCAGCCCTTTCTGATGTGGAACCGCTGATCGAAGAACTGTTTCAACATCGCTTTAAAAATGGAAATGATTTGACAGGACATTCTTTAGGAAACTTGATTTTGGCGGCGATGACCAACATTACCGGCGATTTTGTGCTGGCCATCCGCGAAATGAGCAAGGTGTTGAACGTTCGCGGAACCGTTTTGCCGGCGGCTAACCGCAGTGTGGTCTTGAATGCGGAAATGGAGGATGGAACGATTATTACCGGCGAATCGAAAATCCCTGTTTCCGGAAAAAAAATAAAACGGGTTTTTCTAACCCCGGATCATGTCGAACCCCTTCCGGAAACGATTGAAGTGATTCGCGGGGCAGATATGATCATCTTTGGACCGGGAAGCTTATATACAAGCATTCTGCCGAATTTGCTTGTTCCTAAAATAGGAGAGGAAGTTTGCAAATCACCCGCCAAAAAAGTATACATTTGCAATGTGATGACTCAGGCGGGAGAGACATCCAATTATACGGCGAGCGATCATGTCAAAGCCCTTTACGATCATTTAGGTTGTCCTTTTATTGATGTGGTTCTCGTCAACAACGGTGAAATTCCTGAATACATACAAAAGCGCTATGAAAAAGAGGCGGCTTTTCCTGTTCAAGCAGATGCTCCATCTCTTGAAAAGATTGGGCTTCAAGTAGTTCAGGATCATATGGTTTGTTGCGAAAACAATGTCATCCGCCATGATACAAACAAAGTGGCCAATATATTATTTCGTTTGCTTGATTAAGATTTGTAGTCGGAAAGGGCTGATGCAAAAATGTCCTTCGCTTCTGAGACGAAAAAAGAGCTGACGGCGCTGGAAGTCAAGCCTTGCTGTTTAAAAGCGGAATTGTCTGCGCTCATCCGCATGAACGGATCGTTGTCTTTTTCAAATCGGAAAATGATTTTGGACATCCAAACCGAAAACGCAGCGATCGCAAGGCGCATTTATACGCTGACAAAAAAGAAATACGATGTCCCGATCGAACTTCTCGTCCGGAAAAAAATGAAGCTAAAAAAGAACAACGTTTATATTGTCAGAATGGCTGAACAGGTTAAGGAAATTTTGCAGGATTTGCATATATTAGGTGAAGCCTTTACATTTAACCATCAAATTTCGTCTGAACTGGTGAAAAAAAAATGCTGCAAGCGCTCTTATATACGCGGAGCATTTTTAGCGGGGGGATCCGTGAACAACCCGGAAACTTCCTCCTACCATTTGGAAATCTCCTCTTTATATAAAGAGCATAACGATTCGCTGTGCAGCCTGATGAATACGTTTCATTTAAATGCCAAAACGTTGGAACGAAAAAAGGGATACATTACTTACTTAAAAGAAGCGGAAAAAATCGGAGAGTTTTTGACATTGGTCGGTGCGTACCAAGCTTTGCTCCGTTTTGAAGATGTGCGAATCGTCCGTGATATGAGAAATTCCGTCAATCGGCTTGTCAATTGTGAAACCGCCAACTTAAACAAAACGATTGGTGCAGCCATTCGCCAAGTGGAAAATATTAAGTTGATTGATGAAAAAATCGGGTTAGAGGCGCTCCCCGAAAAATTGAGGGAAATTGCCGAACTTCGTGTTATGTATCAGGATGTCACGTTGAAAGAGCTCGGTGAAATGGTCTCGAGCGGAAAAATCAGCAAATCAGGCATTAATCATCGGTTAAGAAAGCTTGATGAAATCGCCAATAAGCTTCGGGCAGGCGAAACGGTTTCATTTAAATAATATATTGACAAGAAATATTTTTACGGGAAGGAGGTTGAAACAATGATAGAGAAACAAGTCGAAGTAACATTAAAAACAGGTTTGCAAGCGCGTCCAGCCGCATTGTTTGTTCAAGAAGCAAACCGTTTCTCGTCCGATATCTTTTTGGAAAAGGACGGAAAAAAAGTGAATGCCAAAAGCATCATGGGTTTGATGAGCTTGGCCATTAACAGCGGTTCTGTGATTACATTATCCGCAAATGGGAAAGATGAAGAGGAAGCGATTGAGGCGCTGATCAAATTTGTGCAAAAAGAAGACTGATCTACACCTCTTCCTTTTGAAGTATTAAAAGGATTGCTGCAAACGCAAAACCCCACAGAATCCAACGAGTTTTCTGTGGGGTTGTTTTTATATAAAGTGTTCAAGTCGAAATCGTTTTTACATGGCAAACGGCAGCGGCTGTCTCATAAGTCAATTTTTCGACTTAGAGATCCCCTTTTTTCATGTAATAACGTTGAAATACCGAATTTAAAGGAATTCCCTTTTTGGGACAGCCCCGTTCGGCTGTTTATTCTCTCACCAACACTTTATCAATTAAGCCGTATTCTTTTGCCCGTTCGGCCGACATGAAATTGTCTCTGTCCGTATCTCTTTCAATGACTTCAAGAGGCTGGCCGGTGTTTTCCGCTAAGATTTTGTTCAATTTATCGCGCAATGAAAGGATGCGTCTTGCGGCAATGTCAATATCTGTTGCTTGCCCTTGCGCTCCTCCGAGCGGCTGGTGGATCATGACTTCACTGTTTGGAAGTGCAAACCGTTTTCCTTTTGCCCCTGCTGCCAATAAAAATGCTCCCATGGATGCCGCCATGCCGATGCACATTGTCGATACATCCGGTTTGATAAACTGCATTGTATCGTAAATGGCCATTCCTGCGGTGATCGATCCGCCAGGGCTGTTGATGTAGAGGGAAATATCTTTTTCAGGATCTTCGGCTTCTAAAAAGAGAAGCTGAGCTACAATCGAGTTCGCCACATGATCATCGATTGGCGTACCGAGTATAATAATGCGGTCTTTCAACAATCTTGAATAAATATCGTAAGCTCGTTCCCCACGGTTTGTTTGTTCGATAACAGTCGGTATTAAATTCATGATTTTTCCTCCCTTAACAGATGTTAAAGATTCCTTCTATCTCATCATACACAGAAGGTCAATAAAGGTCAAACAAAAAAACTCTATTTGTTCCGAGGAATCCATTTAAACATCATACCCGAATTTTCTGATTTTCAAACAGAAGACAAATGAAAATTCACCAGCCAAGCCGTTTGGCAAAAAACAAAAACATGGGGATGAAATAATGCTTGCATGTAGAATCATAATCGATTATAATATTGATCGTGACATTTAAAGAAATGCGCTCGTAGCTCAGTTGGATAGAGCGGTGGTTTCCGGTACCACGTCCGTCGGGGGTTCGAGTCCCTCCGAGCGCGTCAAATAAGCTGAAAACGTTGATATGACGGGAAAGAGACACCGAAATTTTAGGCGAAATTTAAGACGCAGGTTGAACGGGAAAGACACCGTTCCATGAAAACGTCTCTAGCATTTCCATACTGTAAGCGTCGCCTCGTATGTGTCGGTACCGTGAACAACGCTAAACCTTCCGTAATTAAAAACGGGAGGTTTTTTTATTGCGTAAAAAACGAGGGATAGTAAAACGGCGCGAAGCGGGCATTAAGTACGAAATTAGCAGGAAAAATCTTCATTATGAAAAAGCGCTTGAGGAGATAATCCGTATTTTTGAAACGGAAAACTATCGAGATCGGACGATTAATGATTACCGCAGAAACTGGCGAGAATTTTTCAAAATAATCGGAAAGGAAAATGTTTTTGACGTAACACGAGAAGATTTTTGAAAATACATACGACAACGCATGCAAATAGATGGACTGGCAGCCGGAACAGTCAATATCAGACTTGGTGGGGTAAAATCTATATTTTCGCGACTAGTTAAAGAGGGAATCTTGACGGAAAATCCATGCAAAGACATCCCGAAACTACAAACAGATGAAAAACCCATTTTTGCATTTTCTGACCGGCAATTGAAACGGCTATTTTCAATCTTTGATAAAACAAGCGTTGCAGGTTACCGCGATTATGTTGCGATGATAACGATGCTATATTTCTGACTGCGAGCAAACGAGATTGAAAATTTAGAAATATCCGATATCGATTTTGATAACTCGGTTATTATGTTGCCCGGTTCCAAAAACAAGAATCGGAAAATTAGAGCCGTTCCAATGAATCGGAAAGTACGCGAAGAACTGCGGCAATTAATTATCGAGAATCAAGAAAAATTCGGCGAAGATGTTACTCACGTATTTTTAACCAACGAAAGGAGAGAATATCCCGGATTACGAGATGGCTGAAAGAGGGATATACGATCGAACAAATCGAGCAAGCCATCGCCGAAACATCGGTTCATCTGCTCGACGAGGAAGGGGTCTCTATCAAGCGCTTTATCGCCAAGAGCACCCGATATCGACCTTGGAATCATTACCGGAAACCCATACACCGGAGATCTTCAAGGGGTATGATCCAGACTTGGAATCCTACAAGCCTTAATAGAGCGAGGTGCCAGTGGATGAACACCTCCCGCATTCAAGAATATTGCAAACTACTGAATTTGGGCTATATCGGTCAAGTCTATGAGCAGATTTCGGCAGATACTCCCGAGGAATATTTATTGAAATGTTTGGAGGCGGAAGTGGAATCGAGGAGAAATACAAAGATCGAAAGACTCATCAAAAAGGCAGGATTCAGCCAATGGAAAACACTAGAGGACTATGAATTTCCTTCCTTGATCACCTTGCCTTCTTCCACAACAGTGGAAGAACTGAAGGATCTGATGTTTTTGGAAAAGAAGCGAAACATCATGATGATCGGAACGATGGGAACCGGAAAAACCGATCTTTCCATCGCCTTGGGTATAGAAGCTTGCCGGCGTGGGAAAGAAGTTGGTTTTTACCGTGTCGGGGACTTAGTGTCCAAACTGTTAGAAAAGCAGCACAACGGAGGGATCGGGCGGTTTATTCGAGATATCCAAAAAGCAGAACTGATCATTTTAGATGAACTAGGATTTATTCCATTTCATAAAGATGGGGCAGAATTGTTGTTCAGTTTAATTGCCGAGTGTTACGAACAGACAAGCATTATTGTCACATCGAACTCGGAATTTGGACAGACAATGGAACACCATATATGGGGGATAAGCGTTTAACGGCCGCCATCATTGACCGATTGGTGCACCATGCCCATATTCTCATCTTTACGGGGGAAAGTTATCGATTGCAGCACGCTCTATCTAAAAAGAACCGATAAAAATACGGGAACTGGCAAGGTTGTGCACAAATTCACAGCCATATTGTGTATTTTTTACTTGCCAAACACAAGTTTAATGCCTAGCTTAAACAAAGGTCGGTAGTGAAAGGTGACTTCGTGGAGAAGAAAGAGAATATCATCTTTTTAGGAAAAAGTGGTACGGGAAAGAGTCATTTAGCGATCGGACTAGGAATCGAAATGATTCAAAATGGTTACAAGGTCAAGTTTATAACAACTTCTGCATTAGTAGAATAATTGTTAATGGCCAAAGAAGAGCATAGACTTGGAGCAATGGAGAAAAAGTGGCTCAAATACGATGTGATCATTATTGATGAGTTGGGTTAGGTTCACTTTTCAAAAGCAGAGGCAGAGCTACTATTTCAATTCTTCTCTAGTCGATATGAACTAGCAAGTTTCATATTGACAACCAATCTCGAATTTACTGAATGGATAAGTATATTCGGGGATGAAAAAATGACTGCTGCGTTACTTGATCGATTCGTTGTCATATTCATTTACTCAATGGAGAATCATATCTTTTTCGTCAGAGTATACAGCAAAGAAAAATGATAGAAGGATAGGAATTTTATGAAGCAAAATGTTTTGATTTCTTGTCTATAGACAAGAAATCAAAACATCCAAATTATCCCATTAATGGGGAGGGAGATTGATAAAATATTGCAACTTATATAGAATTATATTTAACACAAAATATATTTCCTATGTAAGGTGACTTGACATGGTTCTATGCAAGCATGATTCAGGTAAATAGGGGCAAAACTCACTTAGCAAAAATACCCTGTCATTCCCACAGAGGCTCCATGTCAATCCTGTGTATATCCCGTATAAATTACAGCCAAATTCTGTACTCTGCAATTGCCAAACTGAACATAAAAAGTCTCTTTATCAATTATCCTATTTAGTAACCTGTTGATTCATTATGTCTTCTACCTGATTAACAATCCCATCTGTAATTTCCTTTTTACGCTTTACCCAGTCCTGTGACCAGATTCTAACTATCTCCCATCCTAATGACTCCAATACACTCTGTCTTAGTCTATCCCTGTCTCTTGCAGTTTTAGACGAATGATACGTTGCACCGTCACATTCAATTCCCAATATATATCTACCTGGATTTTCAGGATCAACTACTGCAATGTCTATTCTGTAACCAGAACAACCTACTTGTTTCCGAAGTTCAAGTCCCCTCTTTTGTAACATATTATAAACGTCCTCTTCAAACGGAGAATCAAAATCCGCTTTATTAACTTCAGTAATATAAATTAAATTTCCTTTATTTCTAGCAAAAGATAAATATGCTTTTAACAATTTTGGTCCACGCTTTTTAAGTTTACTATCATCCAAATCAATATCAAGAATGCTCGATACAACCTTTATTTCTTTTTTAGCCCGTGTTATGGCAACATTCAATCTTCTTTCTCCGCCATCTTTATTTAATGGACCAAAATTATAATGCAAAACTCCATTTTCGTCTTTCCCATAACCAATGCTAATTATAATTGTATCTCTTTCGTCGCCTTGAACATTTTCCAGATTTTTTACAAAGAACGGCTCAAAATATTCTTCACTAAAAAATTGTTCAAATTCTGGATGTTTCTCCCTCATTTCATCAATCTTATCTCTAATTGCTTCTTGTTGTTTCTCGCTAAATGCTATTACACCTAACGAACGTTCTGGAGAACGTTTTATATGTTCAAAAACTAATTGTGCGACTTTTTCAGCTTCCTTAATATTTCGATTTGAACGTCCTCGATCATACACTCCATCTTCCACATAAACTAGCGATACTCCGTCATGTTCTCCTTGTATTGAATTAGGGAAAGTATATAATTCGTTATTGTAAATTTCCCTATTTGAAAAAGCAATTAGAGATTCTTGTTTACTGCGATAGTGCCATTTTAATGATATTTGTGGCATAAACAGCAAACACTCATCCAAAATACTTTCAAAACTTTCATAAAGATCCTCATCTTCTTCGTCAATAAATTCATCATCTATTTCAATTTGTTGTGAAAAGAAAGAAGTCGGAGGTAACTGTTTATCGTCTCCAGCAATAATTACTTGTTTTCCCCTTATCAATGAGCCTATTGCATCTTCCGGTCTCAACTGTGATGCCTCATCAAAAATGATTAAATCGAATTTTAACTTATTTGGATCAATAAATTGACTAACTGATAATGGGCTCATCATCATACAAGGCTTTAAAGTTAATAATAACTCGGGAATTTCGGCAAAAAGTCTTCGAATTGGTTTATGGCGCTTCTGTTTTTGAATTTCTCTTCTCAGTATAGCTATTTCAGCTGTTTTGTACGCGATGTTTTCAATGTAAAATTCTTTATTCCGAGTTAGAAGCTCATGTACTCTTGAACTATTAATTTCGATTTGTTTTAAGTCATGTTGTTTAAAATCTTCAATCATTTTATTATGCTGAGTAATTTGAAACTCTTTTAAAATTGGCATCTTATTGTATGCATAATCTAACCAAAGCTTATAAAACCTTTTCATAAATACATGCTCAAATGATAATTCATAATTCATTAATTCAGCCTTTTCCAAAAATTCCTTTAACCCCAACTCATATGATTCATCTAAAATTTTTTGAAGTTTAATCCATTCCCCTAACTTTGATGTTTGTTCGGACATCAGTCTTATTGTGTCAGCAACTTTATCGATACCAGCACTATTAAGCGTTTCACCATCAAATTTTCTCTCTGATATTGAAACAATCTCCTTATAGAAATCTAAACCTTGGAGTAAACATTTTTTGCTATTGTTTAATGATTTACATGTACTGATAAAATAATCTTCTACCTCATGATTCTTCAATAATTCCACAAACCATTGTGGAAAATTTCCAGAAAATAATTGATAAGCTTCCATCGCCCATATTATTGCTTCTTCTATATAATCCCAGTTGGTTTCATATCCGTGATACAAATTGCCATAATATTTATAAAGGGTATCTGATAAATAATTGATTTCGCTTTCTTTCTGTTTAATATTATTTACTAAATCAAACAGCTTTTTTAAATCTTCTGTCGTTATAGGATTAGATTTCTTGACATATTGACTAATTTTGTTTTTTGCATAAATTATTTTTAAAATTAGCTCCTTAAGCTCGTTAATGTTAAAACTTAGGATGTCCGTATCTTCTCTGATATTCGGAATTTCGATTGAACATAACTTCATCAAATTATCAACATTGTTTTTAATATTGCTAATTAGTTTCTTTAATTGTTCTTTAATGACGTAAAAATTCGCTACATCCTCTTCTTCGAACGTTAACAAAAATTGAAACATTTTCTCCATATTGTCTGTTTGTTTCAAATGATGAGAAAGCGCAAATATTTTTTCAATGTATTCTTCTAACCTAGCCCAATCTGTTTTTTCCTTTTTGTAACTAATTCCCAAATAATCCTTAAGCAATTCATCTTTATTATTAATCTCATTTCGCATATTTCGTAAACGAATAAGGTTTCTTAAGTCTTTAATTACCTGATCATAATTGTTCTTTTGTACATTTAATTGATAAGAACGAATCAGATTTCTATCCTGCTTGTAACCACTTTTAAAAATACGAAATATAGATGAATATTGCTCGATGTACCTATTTAAAACACCTTCTAAATCTTCTTTAAGAATGTCAAGATTATAATAACTTTTTAGTTGTTCTAACTGAGCGTTGAATTCCGTAAAAAATTCTCTATTTTCTTTTATTAGCTTTCTAATTTCCTCTTTATTTTCTGTGTGAAACCATTTTTCAGCAGGTTTAACATTGCCATCAATAACACTGTAAACTTTATCCAAAATGTTAATTTGACCAAGATTTAAAGACAACAATTCAAATTTAATAATGGATTCAAGTTTCTTCTTCGTATCTAATAATCCTTCATAACTGTTTTCGATTTCCTCAATACATTTTATGATTTCGCTTTCGTTACTTAATAATCTGTTAACGAATAGAGAATAATCATTCACTAAATTTACATTCTGGTTTGGAAAAATTATTTCTTTAACCTCATCTAGATCTACATGTAAAATTTGTTCATGATAACCTTTGAGTAATTCTTCCTTCAATTTAAAATATGAAGAAAATAAACTTTCATGTAATTTGTAATGATTGAAAACCTTATTTATCATTTGATTGTCTTTATCAGTAAACCAACTATTGTGTAACTTATTAGGCTTTCTTTCTAAGAGATCCCCGATCTGAATAACTTTATCTAATAAATTTAGGCTTCTCTTTTTATCTTTCATCCCTACTTTATTACTTAAGTTACTTAAACTAACGTAAACCTGGGATAGACGCTCTGATAAGTCCCTAAAATTGGTTGATATTTTAGTTTCTAAATCGAAATTAGTTTCCTTCAGTAATGTACCGTTCCATATATGATGATTTTTACTTTTTAGAAGTGGTTTTAATCTCTCTAATAAACGCAATTTATTTTTTATTTCGTTTAACTTAAAGTGGTCAAAGTTCTCTATGTTAGGTATTTCGAATAGTAAATCAGGTTGATCATAAAGCTCAGATAATTTTCCATGTATTCTTTGTGGAGTTTCATTTAACGATGAAACCTTGGTGTGTAAAGAATTTACATAACTATTCAAATGTTTCTTTATTTGATCAAATTCAATAAAAGATTTATAACTATAAGATGGTGAAGTTTTTAATAATAATGTTCTTGCTAACTCTTCAAGAATTGACTTTTTGTTTGAATTATGATTGTGTAAATCTAAGCAGTAATCCCCTATTCCTCTTTCATCGAGTCTTTTCTTCACAACATCCAAAGCTGCTTTTTTTTCGCTTACAAATAATACTTTTTTACCTTTTGCAAGAAATTCAGCAATAATATTTGCTATCGTTTGGCTCTTTCCTGTACCAGGAGGTCCTTGCATTACAAAGCTTACCCCATTTTTGGCAGCCAAAATAGCTTCTTGTTGACTAGAATCTGCGTCTAATATCTGATAGGACTCTTCAGATTTTGCAACTTTGTCATATTCAACAATCGATTCAATATTCTCACTATTACACACATCTTTCTCTAATTTAATACCCGCTAAAGACTGTACAAATTGATTTGATTTTACTAAGTCTTCATATTCCTCAAAATCCTTATACATCACTAATTTACTAAAAGAAAATAAACCAATATATGCTTCATTCGTTATTTTCCAAGACGGTTCTAGTTTTAATTCACTTTTATAGTAATTTAACAATTCATCAAAAGAACTTTGGTCTACTTGGTCTATTGGAGTTAAAGAAATACCGTAATCAAGTTTAAACTTTTGTTCTAATACAGGATTTAACAAAATTTCATCATCTAATTTCTGAACATAAAATGGGTCTTTTGAGGACTCACGATATAAAGAGATTGGAATTAAAAACAATGGAGAACAAAGTATATCCTTACTATAATCTACTTCAGTCCAATATAGGAATCCACAGGCTAAGTAAAGAGTATTGACTCCCTTTTCATCAATTGAAGATTTTGCTTTTAGTCTAATGTTGTTTAATTGGTTTTCAAATTTTCTAACTGTTTTAATAAAACTTTCTTCCTTTATTTGTTTTATCTCTTCCTTAGTTAAATCCCCATCTTTTTGTTTAATTAATTTATCCATTAATTTATTTGCTTCCTCTTCAAGGTTTACAAGAGAATTCCCTCTAACACTTTTAAACTCCTGTAAAAGATTGAACAATTGATTTATATCAGTATGTATTCGAATAATTGATTTGTTTGATTTAAAATTTAGTAACCGATTTCTTTTTGTTAAATCCAATAGTCTTGATTTCCATTGATGAATTTTTATATCTAATTTTCTTTCACTCATATTGGGAATATTCCCCCTTTTCTTAGCTATCTAAGAATCTACAATATAAAATATTATTAGCAACACCCTGATTATTGTTTGAATAATGTAATCATTTAAAATAATAACACTAACAAAATATAAAATTAAAGGGTCTTTACCATTTTGAGTGGTTTTCAGCTTATTATTTATCT
The DNA here is from genome assembly GCF_056032925.1 of Aeribacillus sp. JST-2. NCBI lineage: Bacteria > Bacillati > Bacillota > Bacilli > Caryophanales > Bacillaceae > Aeribacillus > Aeribacillus sp. JST-2. The sequence goes on along the minus strand of NZ_JBVVUU010000037.1, from coordinate 668 downwards.
GTGTATGGCAAAATAAAAGTGCAGAGTTTTGCAAAGGAAAAATGCAGAGACCTGTACTAAATTTTTGTGCATATAAAGAAGTAAAAGTGGATCAGACGTTGGTTCATGTCCCTAAGGGTGGCAACAATAGTCAATTTGTATGGGCTACTTCAGGAGGAAATAAGATTAAGAGAAAAAGCGAGAGCGATCAGTTTGATAAAAAAGACGAAGTTCTTAGATAAAAAGATTTTACATGATTACGAGTGGACCGAACAACTTCGGTTCCCTCCTCACTTAACCAAAGAGGATTTGTGTAGCCTACAATTTATTGAGAATCAAGAAAATGTAGTTTTAGTTGGTTCACCCGGGACAGAAAAGACTCATTTAGCCACAGACTAGGGAGAAAAGCTTGTGAACTTGGTTATGAGGTTCGTTTTACCGTGTTGCCACATAGTTGAGGAATTAGAGCAAGCTTTACGTAACAACTGTTTATCAGCATTTAGAAAAAGGATGGAGAAGGTTGATTTGGTCATTAGATGAAATGGGATACTACCCATTTAGTAAAGAAGGAGCTGAATGATTATTCCAAATCATATCGAAGTTTTATGAACAGTGTCAAGGCCGATTATTTTTTCCCCAAAATCGCCGGTTTAAAATTCCCCAGAAGGACCTTATTGATCCTTCTGTTT